>JACREA010000152.1 GCA_016218465.1 Nitrosomonadales bacterium
GCCCATCAGCATGGACACCGGTTGCACCACGCCCGCCATATCACTGCCGCGCAACATTACATCAAGCATCCCCTCCAGGCCCCAGTTCATCGGTGAGAATTCGGAAATCCTTTGCATGAAATCGGGCATAACAAACTTCGGCACCATCACGCCGCCCAACGCGGCCATGAGTATGTTCACCACCGGGCCTATCGTTGCGGCTTGCGCGCTGGTGCGCACCAGACTTGCCAATGCCAGCGCCATGCTGATTGCCGCCATACTCACGCCCAGCAACACCAGCGCCAGCGCGCCCCAATTGATGCCCTGCAATGACAGCGCGTCACCGCCCAGCAACGGCATCACCCACACTCCGACAGCCAGCATCAACGCGGCTTGTATGCCGTTTATCCACAGATAGGGCAACGCCTTTGACCAGATCATCACGCGGGTCGGCACACCCAGGCTGGACAGCCTGGCCAAGGCACCACATTGTCTTTCCTGAATGAAAAGATTAGACAATGATGCGACTACGAAGAACATGCCGAATACCAGCCAGGCAGGAACATTTTGCTGCACGGCGGTGGGGCGCGACCCGGCGGCCAGCCGCTCTGAATCCACCAATGCTTGCGCTGTGACTGTAACGGGCGCATTGGACGCTTTGGGTGGAGGAAGTTGGCGTGGCTGCCCAGCCGCTTGAAGAGCCTGCTGCACCTGCTGGATCATTTGCGCTTGCTGAGCCAGTTGCATTCTGGATGCCGCCAGCAACGCCTGCGCGCGCATCTCGCTGGCGATCAGA
This sequence comes from Nitrosomonadales bacterium, assembly GCA_016218465.1. Classification (GTDB taxonomy): domain Bacteria; phylum Pseudomonadota; class Gammaproteobacteria; order Burkholderiales; family Gallionellaceae; genus Gallionella. The sequence continues at coordinate 776 of JACREA010000152.1, forward strand.
ACCAGTTCCGCCTGGTTGGCTGCAAACGCACTGCCATCCAGTCCGGGATCGGTAATTAACCTGGCGCGGATACCGTCCGCCAGTTTCTCATCGACGATGGCTTTGGAAAAATCTTTTTCGATGATCAGCGCATAACTCAGCTTGCCGCTCTGCACCGCTGCTTTCCAATTGTCCGGGCTTTGCCGCGCTTTGCCGTGGCGTTTTTCCCATTCCTCAATCAGCGTGACTGCCAGTTTTCCATTGTCGCGATTATCCACAACATACGGCAAGGACTTGACCGGCGGGCTGTACACGTCTTTCAGCGCCAGCGACATGATGACTATGAACACCGTAGGCATCAGGAACAGCGCAGCCAATCCATGCACATCGCGTGTCAGTGCCAGCAGTTCTTTTTTGACGAGGGCGAACAGCATAATCAGTCTCGTAAAGAACGCAACGTCAGTTCCATGAAAAGTTGCTCCAGATTATTGCGCCCGAACTCGGCATAACGAATCTCGCACCCAGTCGCCTCCACAGCTGTCAGCAGCTCGGACGCTGTTTTTTTCTTAACAAGCGTGACACGCCATTCATCCTTGAGAGTATCGACCTTGCCAAATCCTTCCAGCAAAGCGCGTATCCGGATTTCGTCTACCCCTTCAACCGCCAATCGCACTTGCGTCTCGCCGCCGCCCAGCAATTCAGCCAGTGTGCCATCGCACAGCACTTTGCCATCGTCGATGATGACAACGCGGTCGGCAATCGCCTCGATTTCTTCCATGTAGTGCGAGGTATAAATCACCGCCGCGCCGTTGTTCGCAAGCGTTTTCACCGCCTCCAGCAAAAATGCGCGCGATTGCGGATCGACCCCGACGGTCGGCTCGTCCAACAGAATGAGTTCCGGCTCGGGCAGCAACGCAATCGCCAGATTCAACCTGCGTTTCAATCCGCCGGAAAGCCTTTCTGCGCGGGTCTTGGCAAAACGTTCCAGCTGCGCGAAGGCCAGACATTCTTTCATGCGCTGTTGCTTGCGCGCGCCAGCCACACCGCCCGCCGATGCGAAGCAATCCAGATTCTCGCTCACCGTAAGCATGGGGTAGAAGGCGTATTCCTGGGGAGCCACGGCGATGCGGGTGGGGGTTTTGCGGCGCACATCGGCCAGCGGCAAACCATCGATTGAGATGCTGCCCTGCTGAACCTGCAAGGCGCCGGACAAATGTGAAATGATCGTGGTTTTACCCGCGCCATTGGGACCCAACAGCCCCAGTACCTGCCCACGCGCCGCTTTGAGCGACACACCCGACAGCGCTGATTTTTCGGTTTGCGGATAGCAAAACGCGAGGTTCTCGATTGCCAGCATCAGGCTATCGCTCATCAAGCTACCGCTTTTTTCAGATCTCGAAAAAACACCTCTTCCTGATCGGCCAACGCGCGCAGCAGATCAGCCAGCTTGGCTGGATTCAGTTCATCACGCTTCTTGACCATGCGCACGGTCGCTAGGGCAAATTCACGCCAGCCATCGCCGATGACGACGAGGCGCTCGGCAAATTCAGCCAACATTGCCAAGCCGGGCAGCGCAGCTGCTTCCTGCAAAAAAGTCGCATACAGAAAACGAAAGCCCGCGCCACCGGTGCCAATCTCTTCCTGCATACGCACGATGTGACCGACGTAGTTGAGGCTGAGTTTATCGGCAGTGTTCAATTTCGCCACCTTGCTGGCCAACATGCGGATTCCACGCACGCCAATGATCGGGACGGTTCCCAGCATGTTGCGCACGGTTTTTTTGATCGCGCGGCGGACGGCATCCTCAGTCACCACGGTGCGTCCGATGGAATCCGGGTAGTACAGCAATCCCTTGGGCGCCATCAGGCCTTTGGCAAAGCGGGCGCGCCGTAACGCATCGGCAGGGCAGCGTTGCGGCAGTTCGGCCACCGGGTCGCTGATGAGGTAATCATCCCCCTCCTTGCCATACACCATCAGATTGTGCGCATTGAAATGGAAGCGCATGTCTTCAGGGAAATAGGGCAGCCAGAACGCCGAGGTTTGCAAGCCGACCACTTTGCCTTGCACCAGCAACTCATCCAGTCGCCGCATCCCTTTTTCGGGGTCGCGGAACGTCTCGAAGTGGAAGTTCATGTTGAACGGCTTGACTATGCCTTTGAGAATCGCTTTGGGCGGCATACGGTACGCGATAAGCGGGAAGCCGGCGAATTTGATAAAGGGCAGGTAGGCGAAAGTCATCGCCGACGACAGACCGAAAGCCATCGCTTCGGTGATCGCCGCCCCGTGATGAGTCAGCATCGAAGCGGCCACGCCGCTTTCGCAGTGCGCTGCATGACGGTGCTGGAATTTTTCGTTGACGACGTTCATCTTAAAAACGGTGATATGTCCACGAAAAACACGAAAGACACGAAATAAAACAGGTTGGACATATTTAAGCTTTCACACATTTGGCAACGATCTACAGGTTTGCATCTTTTCGATTTTGTTCGTGCTTTTCGTGTTTTTCGTGGACAAACTGTTTTTCAGGTTCACGGCAGCCGCCTTAATTGCTCGACCGTAATGCCCATCACTTCGGCATAGCGTTGCAGGGTTTCCACCGGCAGCATGGCGAATTTTTCCGGGCGGAAGTGGCGGCGTATTCGCCACTTCCAGAAGCCGGTTACCTGGGAAAGTTGCGGCAAATCCAGGCGCTGCGCATACATCCAGTATTCCAGCGGGGAAGTCTTGCCAGCCAGCACGCGGGACCTGGCTTCTTCGGTCATGTCCCGTATTCTCTCCAAGGCTTGCAGAGTGACAGTTTCATCCACCTCGCCGCCGCGCGACGGCACAATCACCATGCGCCCGTCCTTGCCCCGAGCATACATCACCCGCCGGTGCCCGCCCAACGTGCGGTTGCCTTCCTGCGGAACGGCATCCACATCCATCAGACTGCTTCCATGAAAATGAAACAGGTAGAAAAGCGTCCGCTCTCGGGAATGTACATCAGCAGCTTTTGCCCCTTCTTTATGCGCCCGGAACGGAACAGCTCATCCAGCATGATATAGGGTGAAGCCGAGCCAGTATTGCCCTTCTCGGCAAGGTTGGTGAACCAGCGTTCAAGCGGAATATCCAGCCCCGCTTCGGCTACTCCCGCAGCCACCGGCCCGGCAAAATACTTTGATGAATAGTGCGGCAGGAACCAATCTATGCGCTGCGCCTTGAGGTTGTGTTTCTCTGCCAGCATCCGCAATGGCTCGGTCAGTGTTGCGCGGATGACATGTTCGTTGAGCAGCTTCACATCCTGCTTCACGGTGAAGACGGAACGTGCCGCCCATTCATGCGGCGAGAACTGCTGCCATCCGGTCAGCGAGCCATCGGCATTTTTTTCCGCCCCGGAGTACATGCAGGCAGGCAACTCGTGCGCGGCGGATGACAGCTCAACCCATTCCACCTTGAGGCTGAGCGGCCCATTCGGTTGGTTCTCCAGCAGCACCGCGCCTGCGCCGTCGGACAGCATCCAGCGCAAAAAATCTTTTTCGAAGGCGATTTCCGGGTTGTGCTCCAGCTCCTTCACCCTGTGTTCAACTTCGGCCTCGAAGTTGCGCGCATGCAAGCCCAGCGAAGCCAGTTCGGAAGCAACCGCCACGGCGCGGCTGGCATCGCCAGCGCGCACTGCCAGCCATGCATGCTTGAATGCCGCAGCCCCTGCGACACAGATACCCGCCAGCGACACCACTTCCATGCGCGGCCAGCCCAGCGCGCCATGCACCATTACACCATGCCCGGGCATAAGTTGATCGGGGCGCGAAGTGCCGGCAGCCAGGCAATTTACCCGTCCCGTGTCGCCCAATGCGCGCACCGCCTGCGCGGCCATCTCGGCATTGGACATCACCAGCTGCCCTGTGGCGCGATCCAGCGCATAGTGGCGATGCCGGATACCATTGCTGCGCAAGACGATACGACGCGCCTTGGAAGGTCGACCGCCGACCATACCCAGCACTTGCTCAATATCATCGTTGCCCACCGGCTCCAGCGGCAAAAAAGACGCCGTCCTGGTCAAAAATACATCACCCGCCATACAAACTCATCCTCTCCAAACCTGAACCCGAAGGCGCATCGAACTGTTTCTTCAGCGCCTCTAACCGCCTGGACATCAGCGGCCGCAACATTGTCTGTATAAGCAAGCTTAATGGAATCACAGTTAATATCAAAGTAATCAAAAACAACACATACAAGAACAGAATCGGCCAGCGGCGCTTTTGCCCCGGCCTGCCAACGGCAATGATCAGTTTACCCCACAAATAAAAGCTTCGAGTCGCCGCTTTTTCGCTGGCAAGCAGCCTCGGATTGGCGTCAACCGCCCCAAGCCCCGTCAGCAACGGCAAGCCCTGCTTTTCGGCATCAGCCGCCAATGCATCTTGCAGGGCTAATCCAAAACGCCGTGATCGCAAAATTTCGTCCGGTGCAATCCCTGCCGGTGGCAAACCTAAAAAACCCGTTTGTTTTCCGGTCAAAAACCAGCGTGGGGTGGTAATAAGAGTAGCGAAAACATTCCCATGATCATAGAGGACCACATTGTCAATCAACCTCGCACCTAAATTGGCCAGCATGTTTTTCATCTTTTCTTGAGCCATCAGCCACATATTGCGGCACACAATCACTGTGACAACCGGCTTCCCCTTAAGCAGCCTTGCAGCCAGCGGATGCTGCAAAAATGCCGTGACCGGCAAGGAAGGCGCAAGAAACCAGACCTGATAAAACAAAATAACAAGGTCAAAATCATCCTCACCAGACAGTGAAAGCGCCTCGAGCTCTGGCGCTTTCAAATGCGCCGCTTCAGGGAATGCATCAAAAAACTGAAAAAATGGCCATGGAAAAGGATAGGCTTGCATTGGACGGAGAACCTCCAAATGCACATCAACACGGGAATCTCCCTGTAGTGGCGCAAGAACCTGCGCGGCAATCCGTGCAAGCTGCCCGGTTTGGGAGTAACAAATTGCCAGAACACGCTTAGTCCGAATGGAAGTAGTCACACAATTCCAGTGATGCAATAAAATTGCTTTAATTTATAATTACACCATAATCACGCGGAGCTCGGTTTAAAGAAGCACTAGTGAGCGCAGTGACATTTTTTGGATTGTATAGCAAATGCATTACGCACTCAACAGACCGTCTATTTTCGCATGGCCATTCAAGCAATTCCGATGCACAAGGAGCAGGAGTAGCAATCACTTGATGCATGGGTATGTCATGCAAGCATTACATGGACACCCCGTTAAAAGTTAAGTATGCTTTAAACGATGCTTTAACGTTGCATGCGCTGGCGTTTTCCCTTTGAAATCAAATTTGCATATCTTCATTCATATGAACACCAATACTGACATTAACAAATCGGGGCTGGAACAAGAACTCGCACAGCACATTGTAACTGCGCTGAATCTGGACATAAGCCCAAATGAAATTGACCCGCTTGCGCCACTCTACGGAGACGAAGGTCTCGGAATAGACTCTATCGATGTACTTGAAATTTCCCTGGTGCTAACCAAGCATTACGGTGTCCAGCTGCGTTCCGATGACGAGAATAACGCCGAAATATTTGCTTCGCTGCGCAACCTCGCCAACCATATCCAACAGCACCGGACAAAATAATGCAGTCTCGCGGCAAATTGGCAGTCGCGATTGCCATCGCTTCCGCTTTCTTTGGATACCAGTTCCTGATTCATAAAGTATCGGTTTCTGGTCATCTCACAGCCATTTCTGCAGCGCTTGTCCTGGTACCTTTTGTTATCGCATTAACATGGTTTGCCGCTGTTGAACTGGGTTTACGCCTGGCGCTGGCGATCACCATCACCCTCGTATTGCTGGGCTTGGCTGCAGCAGAAATATTCGGCCCGCCCCATCCTGCAATCGTCTTCGGCATGCCCCACCTGGTGACCAATTCATTCTTGATGTGGTTTTTTGCGCGCACGCTTAAAAGTGAGCGGGTGCCACTGGTCACTTTGATGGCGCGAAGCGTCCATGGGCCGCTGACACCTGATCTCGAAATTTACACGCGCCACGTCACTTTTGCATGGAGCCTGTTTTTTGCCATGCAAATCTCCGGGTCGATATTACTGTTTTTCTTCGCTTCATTGGAAAACTGGTCAATATTCATCAACATCCTTAGTACACCTTTGATCGTCCTGATGTTTCTCTGTGAATATACCTTCCGGGTGTTACGGTTTCGCAACCATCGCAGCTCTCCGTTTGACGGCCTGAATATTTTCTCCAGTGACTCATCGGCATCAAAGTCCATCAAGGCTCGTTGATGCCAGCGGTTCAGACTATGCAATCCGTCCCGCTCTTACACGACCGCCGCCCGGACAGTATTTTTGCCTGGCGGGACGGGAAGCCCATTTCTACTCTGCATTTTTTGACGGATGTCCTGTCGCTTGCGGAAAAACTGCCTGCAAATCCCTATGTACTTAATCTTTGCGCTGACCGTTACCATTTTGCAGTGGTGTTTTCTGCCGCCATGTTGCGCGGACAAATCAGCCTGCTGCCACCCAACCACACACCTGACCTGATCAAACGGCTCGCCCAGCATTACCCCGGTTTGTATTGCCTGACAGATGGCGGAGACGGACTGGCTGCTCTGGAAACAGTCTTCTACCCTGACCTGTCCGGAGTGAATCTGCAAAAACCTGCGATGCCTGAAATACCTGCCGGTCAAGTAGCGGCCATCGTCTTTACATCAGGCTCTACGGGCGACCCGATGCCCAATGAGAAAACCTGGGGCGCCGTTTCTCGCAGTGTCACCGTCGAAGCCATGCGTCTGGGTATATACAATCGCGACGACCTGACGCTGCTGGGCACAGTTCCGGCGCAACATATGTATGGTTTCGAATCTACCGTACTGATTGCGATGCAAGGCGGCGTAAGGCTGCATGCTGCCAA
>JACREA010000156.1 GCA_016218465.1 Nitrosomonadales bacterium
TGCTGGCTTACGTCTATCAACTGCGCCGCTACGAAAGACAGGGTGGGGCGCGTCCGCATGAACCCAGTAATTTGCCGGTGCCGGAGGTAATCAGAGGACTGAGGACTGAGGACTGAGAAAAATCAAAGACAGGAACGAGGGGTTTTACTCGGGTCTCGTGCCTCAGTCCTCGAACCTGTATTTAAGAGGAAATGAATCATGAATCTGCTAGCCATACAAAATTTCATTAAACGCGCCGGATTGACCGGTATGGCCGGCCCGGTGCTGATCGTGATGATTCTGGCGATGATGGTGTTGCCGCTGCCGCCGCTGCTGCTGGATATTTTGTTCACCTTCAATATCGCGATTTCCATCATGGTGCTGCTGGTCAGCATGAATACCAGCAAGGCGCTGGATTTTGCGATTTTCCCCACAGTGCTATTGATTACCACGTTGTTGCGTTTGTCGCTGAACGTAGCTTCCACGCGGATCGTATTGCTGGAAGGGCACACCGGGCCGGATGCGGCAGGCAAGGTGATCGAATCGTTCGGCCATTTTCTGGTGGGTGGCAACTACGCCGTCGGCATCGTGGTGTTTGCGATCCTGGTGGTCATCAACTTCGTGGTGATCACCAAAGGCGCCGGCCGTATCGCCGAAGTGGGCGCACGTTTTACCCTGGATGCGATGCCCGGCAAGCAGATGGCGATTGATGCCGACCTGAATGCGGGGCTGATCGGTGAAGACGTGGCGCGCAAACGCCGTGCCGAGATTGCGCAGGAAGCCGATTTTTACGGCGCGATGGACGGCGCCAGCAAGTTCGTGCGCGGTGACGCGGTCGCCGGCATCATTATCCTGTTCATCAATATCATCGGGGGTTTGGTGGTAGGTGTGCTGCAACACAATCTTGATATTGCCGTGGCGGCGAAGAATTACACCTTATTGACCATCGGTGACGGACTGGTGGCACAGATTCCTGCGCTGGTGATTTCCACCGCTGCCGGTTTGGTGGTGAGCCGCGTTGCCAGCGATCAAAACATCGGTCAACAGCTGACCCAGCAGTTGTTTAAACAACCGCAGGTCATCATGCTGACCGCTGCGATTATTGGCGCGATGGGACTGGTTCCCGGAATGCCTCACTTTGCCTTTTTGTTACTGGCCGGTGCAATGGGGTGGTTGGCTTATTATCTGTCGCAAAAGAACGAAAAAATGGCCGAGCAGGAGCAGGATACAGCCGCAGTGACGCCGGTAATTACCGAGTCTGCTGAAGCAAGCTGGGAAGATGTCGCTCAAGTGGATGTGCTGGGGCTGGAAGTGGGCTACCGGTTGATCTCGCTGGTGGACAAGGCGCAGGACGGCGACCTGTTGCGGCGCATCAAGGGTATCCGTAAAAAATTCACCCAGGATATCGGTTTCCTGCCGCCGCCAGTGCATATCCGCGACAACCTGGATCTGCGCCCGAACGGTTATCGCATCACCCTCAAGGGTGTGGAGGTCGGCAGCGGCGAGGCCTATCCCAATCTGCTTCTCGCCATCAATCCGGGCAGTGTGGCGGGCGAACTGGCCGGCACGCAGACACGCGACCCAGCCTTCGGTTTGCCCGCGGTGTGGATTGAGGCGACGTTGCGCGATCAGGCGCAAGTCATGGGCTATACCGTGGTTGACCCCGGTACGGTGGTGGCGACTCACCTGAGCCATCTGATCAGTACACGTGCCGCTGAGTTGCTCGGGCGGCAGGAGGTGCAACAATTACTCGATCATCTCGGCAAGGCCTCGCCCAAACTGGTCGAGGATCTGGTGCCCAAAACCCTGCCGCTGGGCACGGTGCAAAAAGTTTTGCAAAACCTGCTGGACGAAGGCATGCACATCCGCGACATGCGCACCATTGTAGAAACGCTGGCAGAGAATGCGCCGCGCACCCAGGACGCTTATCAGCTTACCGCTCTGGTGCGAGTGGCTTTGGGGCCTGCCATCGTGCAGCAGTTTTACCAGGCCGCGCAGGAGTTGCAGGTGATCGGTATGGACAAGGAACTGGAATACATCCTGATACAGGCAATGCAATCCAGCCAGAATGGCATCGGCATCGAACCGGGGTTGGCTGACACCGTGTTGCGCGAAACCCGTGCCGCCGCCGATGTCCAGGAGCAAAAAGGCTTGCCGGCGGTGATGCTTGTGCCGGCGCAGTTGCGAGATTTGCTGGCACGGTTCCTGAAGCGAGCACTGCCGGGCATCAGGGTAATTTCGCATGATGAAGTACCGGATTTCAAAACTATCCGGGTAACCGCAATGGTAGGAGGTAGAGCATGAACATCAGGAAATTTGTCGCGCCGACAGCACGTCAGGCGTTAAAGGATATTCGCAACGAGCTGGGCGATGAGGCAGTCATTTTGTCCAATCGCAAGGTGGGCGAAGGTGTGGAAATCATTGCCTTGGCCGGAGAAACGATGGAGCAGTTGACTGGTTCAGGTGCGAGGACTGAAGTGCGAGGGCTGAGGACTGAGGTGCGAGTAAACCCTGCCGCTCAGCTTTTACCCAGCCCTCAGCCCTCAGCCATCAGTCCTCAGCAATCTACCGAGAGCAACATCCTCGTCGAGATCAAATCAATGCACAGCATGTTGCGGCAACAACTTTCCGCGTTGTCATGGAATGATGAGTTGCAGCGCGATCCGCAGCGTGCGGGTTTGTTGCGCGAGATGCTGAATTCCGGCTTCAGCGCGCTGCTGGCGCGCCAGCTGCTGGAAAAGATGCCCGCCGGAAACACACAAGGCAAGCTGTGGATCAAGCATGTGTTGAAGCGCAATTTGCACATAACGGGTGAAGATGATGGAGTTGTCGCAAAAGGCGGTGTGTACGCGCTGATCGGGCCGACCGGAGTGGGTAAAACCACTACCACGGCCAAGCTGGCAGCGCGTGCGGTGGTGCGCTACGGCGCGGATAAAGTGGCTTTGCTGACCACCGACAGCTACCGGGTAGGGGCATATGAGCAACTTAAAATTTACGGCAAAATTCTCGGTGTGGCAGTGCATGCGGTGAAGGATACCAACGACTTGCGCCTGACGCTTTCCGCATTGAAACACAAACATCTGGTGTTGATTGACACTGTGGGTATGGGACAACGCGATGAGCGCGTGGGTGGCCAGAACGAAATGTTTGATGCGGCGGGTGTGGACCGTTTGCTGTTATTGAACGCCACCAGCGGTGGTGATACCTTGGAAGATGTAGTGCGGATGTATCAGAAGACAGAAGGCGGGGTCATTGGTTGCATTCTTACCAAGCTGGATGAGGCGGTTCATATTGGCGCTGTGCTGGATGTGGTGGTGCGCCATCGGCTGGTGATGCATTACATGGCTAATGGCCAGTGTGTGCCGGAAGACTTGCATCCCATTAATCTGGATTACTTATTGCACCGCGCATTCAAACCAGCGGAAGAAAA
>JACREA010000157.1 GCA_016218465.1 Nitrosomonadales bacterium
GCCGAGATCATCGGCCAGCTGTGGTGGGCGAACCACGAACTCGGCAAGGACGCCCCTTCGGCAGGCTCAGGGCAGGCTCAAGGCAACTGGCAGGTCAGCAACGTGGTGCTGATGGGCATGGGCGAGCCGTTGTTGAATTTCGACAATACCGTGAGTGCGCTGCACCTGATGCTCGACGATCATGCTTACGGCCTGTCGCGCCGCCGCGTGACGGTGTCTACTTCCGGCATCGTGCCGGCGATGGACAGATTGCGTGACGAATGCCCGGTCGCATTGGCGGTATCGTTGCATGCGCCAAACGACAAGCTGCGCGACGCGCTGGTGCCGATCAACCAGAAGTATCCGCTCAAGGAATTGCTGGCTGCCTGCAAGCGTTATCTGGAAAAGGCGCCGCGCGATTTCATCACTTTCGAATACGTGCTGCTGGACGGCGTGAACGACAGCGAACAACAGGCGCGCGAGCTGGTGCGGCTGGTGCGCGATGTGCCGTGCAAGTTCAACCTGATCCCGTTCAACCCGTTCCCATCGACGCATTACCGGCGTTCCGGCCCTGAAGCCATTCAGCGTTTTCGCGATGTGCTGATGCAGGCGGACATCGTTACCACTACGCGCAAGACGCGCGGCGAAGACATCGCCGCAGCTTGCGGGCAGTTGGCTGGCCAGGTGCTGGATAAAACCAGGCGAACTGTGCAACGTTCCATTGGAGTTTCTTAGATGAATAACCGGGGTGTGCTAATGAGCAAATTGATTATTCTTTTGTTTCTGTTTGCCGGTTTAACTGGCTGCGGAACGCCTTCAGGCGGCTCCAATGCCAAAGCAAGCGCCAAAGTGCATACTGAATTGGCCGGGTTGTATTATGAGATGGGGAAACACGGGATTGCGCTGGAGGAGTTGAATCAAGCGTTGCAGGCCGATCAAAACTATGCGCCAGCCTACAGTGTGCGCGGCTTGGTGCATATGGCTTTGCGCGAGGACAAGGAGGCTGAAGAGGATTTTCAGAAGAGTTTGCGCCTGGACAAGACTGATTCCGATACGCATAACAACTATGGCTGGTTCCTGTGTCAGCGTGCCAGGGTGAAAGAGGCTATTCCCCAATTCATGGCTGCTTTGAAAAATCCGTTGTATCAAACTCCGGCGCGAGCTTATCTGAACGCCGGGCTGTGCTCAAAAAGCGCAGGAAACAACAAGGATGCCGAGGAGTTTCTGCAAAATGCCCTGCAGATTCAGCCCGACCTGGCGCAAGCATGGTTGGGTCTGGCAGAGTTGAGTTTTGCCAATGCCGATTACTTCGCGGCAAAGAAATATTTCACGAGTTTTTCTGAAAAATCCGGTAGCCTGACATCAGAGCAACTTTGGCTGGCTGTGCGAATTGCGCGCAAGAATGGCGATCGTAATGCCGAGTCCAGCTACGGCATGCAGTTGCGCAAGCTTTATCCCGATGCGCGCGAAACTCAAATGTTGATGCGTGGTGAATGATGGAAAATGTTACTGGAAGCATCGCTGAACAAGAAAATAAGCCTGTCGAAAAACCTGCGGCTTCGCTGGGAAAGATGCTGCGCGAAGCACGCGAACGCCTCGGGATGACCGTGGAGGATGTCGCCAGCCAGATCAAATTCGCACCTCGTCAAATCGAGGCACTGGAAGCGGAAGATTTTCAGCGTTTGCCCGAAGCCGCTTTTTTGCGGGGTTTTGTGCGAAGCTACGCCAAGGTATTGCACCTGGACGCAGAGACATTATTGGCGGCCTTGCCCCAGAATAAGCCAGCTCAAGCAGAACTGGTCCCGGATTCGGTTGGCGAGCCATTCCCCAACGTTCATTCAGCGCTCCGGCAAAATCTTGTCTGGATGAGTGCAGCTCTGTTGCTGATGATGATCGTGGCAGGATTTGCGTATTGGCATTTCACTACCCCACCGGAGCACACCCAGATTGCGCAGGTTGAATCGCCGATTTCCTTGCCCGCTGATATGCAAATTACCACCCCTGCCCAACCTGTTCCAGAGGTTCCGGTAATCGAACCTGTTGAGCCGAAGATGCAGGCTCTGGCGCAATCTCCGGTTCAGGCAGCGAACACAGCTCCTCGACTTGCCCAGCGAAATCAGGCGATAACATCCGATACGCAGTCCGACGTATTACCGCCAAGCATTCCGCTACGCCTTGAGTTCAGTGAAGATTCGTGGGCAGAAATCAAGGACAAGGATGGCAAGATTTTATCGTCGCGTGTTCATCCGGCCGGCAGCGAGTTGCGTTTAAAGCGTTTAAATGGACAAGCGCCATTCTCGGTACTGATCGGGCACGCATCATCGGTTCGCCTGTACTACCGGGACAAAGAGGTTGACTTGGCTCCTCATATCAGACGCTCAACCAATGTGGCGAGCTTGACGCTGGAGTGAGCATGGGTGGGCCAAATATCACGCGCCGTTCATCGCAACAGGCGCTGGTCGGCAGTGTGATGCTGGGCGGCGGCGCGCCGATCGTGGTGCAATCCATGACCAATACCGATACTGCCGATGTTGAAGCGACCACGCGGCAGGTGCATGAATTGGACAAGGCTGGTTCTGAGCTGGTGCGTATCACCGTCAATACTCCCGAGGCAGCCGCTGCCGTGCCGCGTATCCGGGAACGGCTGAACGGCATGGGTTGCGAAGTGCCGCTGATAGGCGATTTCCATTACAACGGGCATCGCTTGCTCACCGAGTTTCCCGATTGCGCGCAGGCGTTGGCGAAATACCGCATCAATCCCGGCAATGTCGGGCGCAACCGCGCTGACGAAGACCCGTTCTCGATCATGATCGCCGCCGCTATCCGCCACGATAAACCGGTGCGCATCGGCGTGAACTGGGGCAGTCTGGACCAGAGTCTGGTGGTGCGCATGATGGACGAGAATTCGCGTCTGGCTGAGCCAAAAGATGTGCGTGAAGTGACGCGCGCCGCGCTGATCGCCTCTGCGCTGCAGAGCGCGCAGCGCGCCGAGCAGCTCGGATTGGCGCATAACCGCATCGTGTTATCCTGCAAGGTCAGCGAAGTGCAGGATTTGATTGCGGTGTACCGCGCGTTGGCGATGCAGTGCGACTACGCCCTGCATCTCGGCCTGACCGAGGCGGGCATGGGTTCCAAGGGCATTGTTGCCTCGACGGCAGCACTCGCGGTGCTGTTGCAAGAAGGCATCGGCGACACGATACGCGTTTCGCTGACGCCGGAGCCGGGAGGGTCGCGCACCCAGGAAGTAGTGGTGGCGCAGGAGATATTGCAGACCATGGGCTTGCGCGCGTTTGCGCCGATGGTCACCGCCTGTCCCGGCTGCGGGCGCACCACCAGCACTGTGTTCCAGGAACTGGCGCAGAGTATCCAGGCGCATCTCCGCAGCCAGATGCCGCTGTGGCGCGAGCGGTATGACGGCGTGGAAGAAATGACCGTGGCAGTGATGGGTTGTGTAGTGAACGGGCCTGGCGAAAGCAAGCTGGCGAATATCGGCATCAGCCTGCCGGGCACCGGCGAGACTCCTGCCGCGCCGGTATATATCGATGGCGAGAAGGTAGTAACATTGCGCGGCGAAAATATCGCGGCGGAGTTTACCCGCATCGTGGACGATTATGTGGCTAAAAAATATGTGAAGAGAGAAGGATGAAACGGGAAGGGTGAAGGGGGAAGAGGGAAGGGTGCACAGTGCGGCGATTTTACCCTTCTCCCTTCTCCAAAAAAGGAAATGAGCAGCGAAACTTTACAAGCCGTGCGCGGCATGAACGACA
>JACREA010000158.1 GCA_016218465.1 Nitrosomonadales bacterium
CCGCTGGATAAATTTTCCGCGGTGATCAACACCGAAAAGCTCGACCGCATTTCAGCAATCGAGCGCCTTGCCCTGCCAGGCCTCAACGAGGCGTATGCCACGATTCATTGCGGCGCAGGCGTGGTGACGCGGCGGGTAATGGAGGCTGCCGACAGCAACAATCTGGTGTTCGCGGTCGATCCCACTTCGGCAGACGCATCGTGCATCGGCGGCAACGTGTCGATGAATGCCGGCGGCAAGAAAGCTGTATTGTGGGGAACGGCACTGGACAAACTCGCTTCCTGGCGCATGGTCACGCCAGACGGCCTGTGGATGGAAGTCGAACGCATCGGCCACAACCTCGGCAAGATTCATGACGCCGACGTTGCGACTTTCCGCATCAGCCGTTTCGAGGCAGACGGCAAAACGTTGCACGGCGCACCGGAATCCCTCGCCATCCCCGGCAGCGCATTCCGCAAGGCGGGACTGGGCAAGGATGTCACGGACAAATTCCTGGCCGGACTGCCCGGCATCCAGAAGGAAGGTTGCGACGGCATCATTACTTCGGCGCGCTTTATCCTGCACCGCGCCCATGCAAATACCCGCACGGTATGCCTGGAATTTTTCGGGCAAGTACGTGAGGCGGTGCCCGCGATCGTCGAGATCAAGAACTATATGGACGCGCACCCGGACGCGCTGCTGGCGGGGCTGGAGCATCTCGACGAACGGTATCTCAAGGCAGTTGGCTATGCCACCAAGGCCAAGCGCGGCACCCGGCCGAAGATGGTGCTGATCGCCGACGTGGTAAGCGACGACGCGGATGCGGCGGCTTCTGCCGCCTCGGAAATCGTGCGGCTGGCCAACCTGCGCAGCGGCGAAGGTTTCATCGCGGTGTCCGCCGAGGCGCGCAAGAAGTTCTGGCTGGACCGCGCGCGCACCGCCGCGATCGCCAAACACACCAATGCGTTCAAGGTCAACGAGGACGTGGTGATCCCGCTGCCGCGCATGGGCGATTATTGCGATGGCATCGAGCGCATCAACATCGAGTTGTCGCTGCACAACAAACTTAAACTGCTGAACGCGCTTGATGAGTTTTTTGCAGGTGACCTGCCTTTGCATTATCAGGATGATGCACAACTCGGTGATATGGAGCTGCTCGGCAATCGCACACAGGATGCCATGCAGTTGCTCGCTGATGTGCGCAGCCGTTGGCAGTGGTTGAGCGACAATCTGGATGCCCCGCTTGGCGAAGGCCTTTACATGCCTCAAGACAGGCAGGATGCAGTCACAGTTTTCGATGCGGTACAGCGCCACCTGCTGCGCGCCTCGTGGAAACGCGAGGTGCGCGATCCGCTACGCCAGATTTTCAGCGGTGCCACATACCAACCGATTCTCGACCAGTGCATCGCCGTACATCAAAGCGTGTTGAAAAGCCGCGTATTCGTCGCATTGCACATGCACGCCGGCGACGGCAACGTGCATACCAATATCCCGGTGAACTCGGACGACTACGAAATGCTGCAGCAGGCCTATGCAGCGGTGGATCGCATCATGCGGCTGGCTAAAGACATGGGCGGGGTGATTTCCGGCGAGCACGGTATCGGCATCACAAAAATCGATTATCTCGAACCGCAGGAGATCGCCGTATTCGCCGACTACAAGCAGCGGATCGATCCGGAAGGGCACTTCAACCGGGGCAAGCTGCTCAAGGGCGGCAATCTGGATCACGCCTACACGCCCAGCTTCAATTTGATGGAGCTGGAAAGCCTGATTCTGGAAAAAAGCGAACTGGGCGGAATCGCCGATTCGATCAAGGACTGTTTGCGTTGCGGCAAATGCAAGCCTGCGTGCAATACCCACGTGCCGCGCGCGAACCTGCTGTATTCGCCGCGCAACAAGATTCTCGCCGCCTCGCTGCTGATCGAGGCGTTCCTCTATGAGGAGCAGACGCGGCGCGGCGTCTCCATCCAGCATTTCGCCGAGTTCGGTGATGTCGCCGACCACTTCACGATATGCCACAAGTGCAAGAGCCCATGCCCGGTGGATATCGACTTCGGTGACGTGTCAGTCGCGATGCGCAATTTCCTGCGCAAACAGGGCAAGAAAAAATTCAACCCGGTGAGCACAGCCTCGATGCTGTTTCTCAACGTAACCGATCCGACTACCATCAAGCTGATACGCAAGGTGATGATCGAATGGGGCTACAAGGCGCAGCGCGCCGGTTATCAGGCCGCCAGGCGCTTTGGCTTGTTCAAGGCTCAAACCAAACTCCCGCCAGCCACAGTCGGCGGCGCGCCGCTTTTTTTACCGCTTGGCCGTGCTCAGGTGATCCACTTCATCAACAAGCCGATGCCTGGCGACCTGCCCAAGAGGACCTCGCGCGCGCTGCTCGACATCGAGGACAACAGCATTGTTCCGATCATCCGCAACCCGCATAAATTGAATGAAGACTCTGAGGCAGTGTTTTACTTCCCCGGCTGCGGCTCGGAAAGGCTATTCGGCCAGGTAGGCCTCGCAACGCAGGCGATGCTGTATCAGATCGGCGCGATCACTGTGCTGCCGCCCGGTTACCTGTGCTGCGGCTATCCTCAGAATGCCACAGGGCAAGCTGACAAGGCCAACCAGATCACCACCGACAACCGCGTGCTGTTCCATCGAGTGGCAAACACGCTGAACTATCTCAACATCAAGACAGTGATCGTGTCGTGCGGTACCTGCATGGATCAATTGCTGAAATATCAGTTTGATAAAATTTTCCCCGGCTGCCGTCTGCTCGACATTCACGAATACCTGCTGGAGAAAGGATTAAAACTTGGAACTCCCACCGGACTGCGGTACATGTACCACGACCCGTGCCACTCGCCGATGAAGACCTACCAGCCGCTGAAGGTGGCCAGCGAATTGATGGGGGTCGACATTCCGCTCAATGACCGCTGCTGCGGCGAAGCCGGCAGCTTCGGCGTGTCGCTGCCGCAGATTGCAACGCAGGTGCGTTTCCGCAAGGAAGAAGAAATGCGCAAGGGCGCCGACGCGCTGCGCGCCGACGGCTTTGCCGGCGAAGTCAAAATTCTAACCTCCTGCCCAGCCTGCCACCAGGGTCTGTCACGCTATAACGATGACACCGGCACTACATCCGACTATATCGTTATCGAAATGGCCAGGAATCTGCTCGGCGAAAACTGGCTGGAAAAATATGTCGATAATGCCAATAACGGTGGCATAGAACGCGTGCTTCTGTAGCCCAGACGACGGAAGACAGAGGACAGATACTTGTGTGCACCTGCGGCACTTTCTTAACAGGCGCGGCAAAGCCGCGACACCACCACTGTCCTCAGTTCTCTGTCATCTGTCTTCTGACCGGGAACACCAGAGAAAAGGTGCTGCCCTTGCCTTCTTCACTCAGCACCTCAAGTTTGGCCTGATGGCGCATGGCAATGTATTTGACAATCGCAAGACCCAGGCCAGTCCCTCCTGTTTCGCGCGAACGGCTGCGGTCTACCCGATAGAAACGTTCGGTCAAGCGCGGAATGTGCTGCGTGGCAATACCGATACCGCTGTCTCGCACCGAGTAGACCAGATGCCCGTCGCGCTCAAACCAGCGCAACAGGATATCGCCCCCTTCAGGCGTGTAGCGGATAGCATTGCTGAGGAGATTGCCGAATGCGCTACGCAGTTCATCCCGGTTTCCAAGCAGGCCAGATGTAGTGGTGGTCTCAAGGCGTAACGAGTGCCGCCCGCCGCTTAGCGATTCACCGTCCAGGTAAACATCGTTGATCAATGCACCCATATCAACCGGCTCTTCAAGCACTGGACTTTGCTCATTTTCCAAGCGCGACAAGGTCAATAGATCCGCCACCAGATTATCCATGCGCCGCGTTTGTTCTGCCATCAGTTGCAAGGCACGACGCGCGCTTTCCTTGCTGAGATCCGGCATGTCCAGCAGGTTTTCAACAAAGCCGTTCACTACCGTCAAAGGCGTGCGCAATTCGTGCGAAACATTTGCGACAAAGTCGCGGCGCATGGTTTCGATGCGTTTGAATTGCGTGATGTCACGGCTGATCATCAGCCGTTTCTCATCTCCATATGGAATAAAGTTTATAGACAACGTCATTTCATCGTGGCGTGCCGGAACCATCAGCAACGGCTCGCTGAAATCCCCATCATGCATATAATCAATAAACTCGGGCTGGCGCACCAGATAGGTGATGTCCTGCAAAATGTCATGCTCGGCATCAAGATTGAAATGCTGCCCGGCAAGCGCGTTGAACCACTCGATACGGTTGGCTTCGTTAAGAATCACTACGCCCTCTGGCAACGCTGCGGTTGCCAGTTCTATATGCTGTAGTTCTGCAGCCAGCTCCTGCTTTGTCTGGTTATGCTGCTTGACCATTTTATAAAGCCGGGAAAAAACCTCATCCCAGATGCCGGAAGCTTCCGGCATGGTTTCAAGCCGCGCATCATTCAGCCATTGCCCCAGCTTGTAAAGCTGTCTTCCATGCCGCGCCATCACAATCAGCAGGGCGAACAGCATGAATAGCAGAGCAAAAGTGGCGGAAAACTCTCCCCATAGCATCAAGGCAAACAGCGTAGCGAGTACGACAGGGATACTTAGCCGAAACAAAAAATCCTGCAAAACAACGCTCCTCAATAAAAACGTGAAATAGCTAATGGAAGGGTATCGGATACCTAACGGTCAATTCAGCAATGAATCCTGAAGCAATGACAGTTTACAGGCCGCAATTAAATCTCAGTCAAACCGCTGGTTATTGTTAGCCGAAAAGCGGTAGCCGCTGCCGCGCACGGTTTGGATCAGATTATCCATTCCAGCCGGCTCAAGCGCTGCGCGCAAACGGCGAATATGTACATCCACTGTTCGTTCCTCGACGAACGCTTGAGTGCCCCAGACCTGATCGAGAAGTTGAGTGCGGCTATGCACGCGTTCGGTGTGTGTCATGAAAAAATGCAGCAACCTGAACTCTGTCGGCCCCAGCTCCAGGATTGAGCCTTTTGCGCTGGCACGGTGTTCCGATGGCGACAGCTCAAGCCCGCCAGATACCACAGTTTCATCGGACATTTGCGGAGCGCGGCGGCGCAAAACAGCACGGACACGGGCCATCAGCTCACGCGGCGAAAACGGCTTGGTTATGTAATCGTCTGCACCTGATTCCAGACCCGAAATTTTGTCGCGCTCATCGCTGCGCGCGGTCAACATAATGATTGGTACGTCTTTTGTGTGCGCATCTGCGCGCAGCTGTTTCGCCATCGCCACGCCGCTGGTGCCGGGCAACATCCAGTCCAGCAATATCAAATCCGGCAAGTGGCTGTGTATGTGTCGCCATGCGCTTTCCGCATCTTCGGCTCTCATCACCTGAAACCCCGCCTGCACTACATTAAACGCCAGCAATTCCTGGATCGCCGGTTCATCTTCCACAATTAAAATTGTTGCGCTCATCACCTATCCTTATTTCCGGTTTGGAGATTGCAAGGATATGAAGAATTTATGACAGGAAGATGACACGTCAGGCCGGTGATGAGGCGGATGGTGGTGCGGGCGTTCCGCCACA
This sequence comes from Nitrosomonadales bacterium, assembly GCA_016218465.1. GTDB lineage: Bacteria > Pseudomonadota > Gammaproteobacteria > Burkholderiales > Gallionellaceae > Gallionella. Next base: position 5,544 of record JACREA010000158.1, read on the forward strand.
TGCCCTGTATGACTTGCGGCATTGATATCAAGTTGATTGTCTTATACGGTTCAACAAAAGTGGAACCACCCCAATCAGAATCCCACCGATCCCTACGAGATTGGTAACCAGATCAAAATTCGGAACGCTATAAAGAGCGATAAAGAACAGAAATAATCCACTGAAAGCCGGCCAGATAATATGGGTGATAGATTGCCAAATATTCCCTGTAATCATTTTCCTGTAGTACCAGGCACAGGCGAATCCTGTAAGTCCGAGATAGAAACAGATCTGAAACCCGAGTGCCATGATGGAATCCTGGAGGATGACATTGATGGTTGGAAGATACGATGAGATAAAAAGGAGAACAAGCCCAAAAATCCAGATCAGAAAGATGGCAATATGCGGTGTCTTCCACTCGGGATGAAGGCGTGAATAGCGAGGATGAAGGGCTTTATCGCGTCCCTTCGCAAAGAGCGTTCGGGTGAATTGCAGGATCTGGGTCTCAACCGTTCCGACGGTGGAAAGCAGCACTGCGAGAATAGCAACATACCCCCAAGTTTTTCCGAAAAGCTTCTCGGCAATGCCAAAGATGATGTTGGTATTGTAATGCTGTATTTCCGCGTCAGAAAGAGCAAGCAGTGTTATGGTGATAAAGATAAGAAAGAAAATGATAAGAAATATCATCGTCCAAAACGCCGCCCGTCCGGGAGTCAGATTGGGGTCTTTCGTTTCCTCACTGAGATTCATCGTAACGTCCCACCCATAGTAAAAAAATATCGCTATCAGGGCGCCATTTGCAAAGAGCGTGGGTGAAAAACCGAAAGGGGAAAACCACGACCACGAAAAGGGATGAGCTGCAATACCTGGAAATACGATGAAGCTCATCACGATGATCGCCAACAGAATGATGCCTTCTATGATAGTCATAATGACCTGCACATAGCTGGTCAGCTTGACCCCTTTCACAACAACGGCGCTGATAACCGTCAGCCACAGTGCCGCAATCCCGGTTACCCAATGGACATTATTCATGAGTTCCGGTTTGAAAATCAGAAGCGTGGCATTTGCAGCCGGAACCATCGCGGAAACCATGAATATGCAACAGAGAACCAGGAGTGCCCATCCGGCGAAAAAGCCAGCCGTATTCCCGAAAACCATGCGCACCCACGCATACGATGTTCCCGCATGAGAGACCGCTTTGTTTAGATTGATAAAGGCAAAGGCAATCCCAAACATGATAAGCCCGCAGACGAGAACGCTCGCTGGAGAAAGAACCCCGGCTGTCGCTATGATGGTTGAAGTCGTAATCTCGATACTGTAAGCCGGCGCAGTTCCGGCAATGCCCATAATGATTGACTCAGTGAGTCCAAGAGAATTTTTTGCAAGTTGCTGTGGCTGTGACATGGTAATAGTGATGAGGAAAATAAGTAAAAATACTAAACGAACTGAAATTATGGATTCACGCTGTTGATTTACACCCAGCATCCGCCCGCTCATTTTTAGGGCTGCAAACCAAACAGGGTAATGAACTCAAGGCTTTTTGTTTATTCTACCTGCACAATTTTACTGCTTCAAGCATAACAAAACCCCCGTGGGCCACAATCCACTATGCTTGATTGTGTCGGTTTGAATAACACTATCGAGGCCATCTTCACGAACAAAAAAACTACAAATAAGCCTGCCTCTGCAATAACGGCAGTCAATCTAAACAACCTCATGCAAATCATTTACGGAGTGGTAAGAATTCTAACAGCCATATAAATGGCGACGAGAAAGCTCGCAACCAAAATAACGGGGGGTGCTGCGCTACTTTTCAGCAAATTCCTTTATATCCCGGTTGAGGAAAAACGCGATGATGGTGCGGATGACCACGATGCCGCCAAGAATGGCAAGCGATTCCCAGCTTGGGATAATGATGGTCTGAATGATGTCGCCAGCCAGAAAGAAATCCAGCCCCAATGCGATTTTTTCGCCAATGGCGAGCCGGATGCGACTGATAGGGACGGGCAACACCGCGCTATCCAGCAATGACCTGACTCGCCCAAGCAACTTGATGATTCCTTCCGTTGCGCCCCACATCACGATCGCGATGCCGACCGCCTCAGTCCAGGGAACGATATTCGCTACCAGCTCAACCAAAAACTCGTGCATTCATCCCCCGGTCTGGCGCGTGCGGTATGGTTGTTCCTACAGCTCTTTGGCGTGCGTGGCAAGATACTTCGCCACGCCTGCAGTCGAGGCATTCATTCCAGCCTTGCCTTTGCTCCAACCTGCAGGGCAGACCTCACCATGTTCTTCGGTAAATTGCAGTGCATCCACCATGCGCAGCATTTCGTCGATGTTGCGCCCCAGCGGCAGATCATTCACTACCTGATGACGCACAATACCCTCGCGGTCAATCAGAAATGAACCCCTGTAAGCCACACCACCAGCCGCTTCCACATCGTAGGCCTTGCAGATTTCGAGTTTGACATCTGCCACCAGCGGGTAGCGCACCTGGCCGATGCCACCATTGTTTACCGAGGTGTTCTTCCATGCAAAGTGGGAAAATTGCGAATCAATCGAAACGCCGATTACCTCCACATTGCGCTTCTTGAACTCATCCAGGCGATGATCGAAAGCGATCAGCTCGGAAGGGCAGACAAAAGTAAAATCCAGCGGGTAGAAAAACACCACCGCATATTTGCCGTGAATATGTTTCTTCAGGTTAAAGGTTTCGTTGAAGTCGTTGTTGCCCATCACGGCAACTGCGTTGAAATCGGGAGCAGCCTTACCGACGAGCACAGACATATTTATTCTCCTTGGTTGTATTGGGTTTACGCAATTTAGGCTTTTGTTGATACCGCGTCAATCTTCTGCCAATTGCGGACTCCAACCATCCTTCACGGATGCACCCTCTGTTTGCCTGTGATCCCGAACATCATCTGAATGCCGACAGCGCAGGCGATATAAAGCAAGGCCGCAAAAACATACGAACCATAGTATTGAGTGACGCGTGATAGGTATTCAACAGCGCTCATGACGGCGAAATGCCCGGAAAACATATAAAAGGCAGCATTGGAAAACATGAAGGCAAAACTGCTCGCTGCCCATGCAGTAAAGGCTAACCCGACCAGCCCCTTGCCTTCCATGGTATGCCGCAGCGCAAACCAGTGTCCGGCCAGCCACAAACTGCCATAGGTCGGGATGAGGAACCAATAGGCGGGAGTCATGCACCAGTCGCTGACTCCCTGAATGGAAGTCGCATAGTAATCGATCAAACCCGCCTCAAGAATCAGCATAATGAAGGCGGCTATGGACGCACGAGCAAACCGTGCCAAATATAAACCACCCAGGAAGAATATTGCGAAAGAGGCATCGGGCAAGGAAACGGCCGAACCGAAATGATTGAACCGGGTAGCCGCCATCAGCACGGCCAATGTTGCATAAATCGCTATGTTTTTGGTGTTATTCATTTGCACCCCCTGAAATAAGAATTTGTTTTAATTTTGCATCCGTTCCAATGGTTTTTGTCGCCCAATGGTCAAGTTTCATGCTACCAGTTTTTTACCCTATGGTGATAGTCATTCGTGCCAGGCTAATTTTGAACAAAAAATCATGTGCCTGTTTCGCCAGAACTCAACCCCAACTCATAATGTA
>JACREA010000155.1 GCA_016218465.1 Nitrosomonadales bacterium
AAGAAGGTCATCAAGGCGATCGAAGCCGGCGACAAGGCCGCCGCGCAGGCCGTTTACAAGGGTTCCGTCGGCACCGTGGACAGCATCGCCGACAAGAAAATCATCCACAAGAACAAGGCTGCCCGACACAAGAGCCGTCTGTCTGCGGCCATCAAAGCGATGGCATAAACGCCGCTTCGTTCTGATTTACTCCAGCAAGCCGGCAGCAATGTCGGCTTGTTTGCTTTGTGGGGCTGTTTGGCTCAATATACGCCCTGAACGGCGGAGATGTCCGCCGTCTTGTTTTTAGAGGTCTGTATGTCGCATGTGATGAACACTTATGCCAGGCTCCCCGTCGCTTTCGTGCGCGGCGAAGGCGCGTGGCTGTGGGATAGCGAAGGCAAGCGTTATCTGGACGCGCTGTCCGGCATCGCGGTGAACACGCTGGGACACGCGCATCCGCGCTTCACCGCCGCGCTGAACGAACAGGTCGGCAAACTGATCCACTGCTCCAACATCTATGAAGTGCAAGGCCAGGAACGGCTGGCCGACAAGCTGTGCAGCCTGTCCGGCATGCAGGAGGTATTCTTCTGCAACTCCGGCTGCGAGGCGAACGAGGCCGCGATCAAACTGGCGCGCATGTATGGGCATCAGCAGGGCATCGAATCCCCCGCGATCATCGTGATGGAAAAGGCTTTCCATGGGCGGACGCTGGCGACTCTTTCCGCCACCGGCAACCGCAAGGTGCAGGCTGGTTTCGAGCCGCTGGTCGGCGGCTTTGTGCGCGTGCCCTATGACGATTTGGAGGCGATCCGCCAAGTGGCCCAGCACAACAGCCATGTGGTTGCGGTGCTGGTCGAACCGATCCAGGGTGAAGGCGGCATCCGCACGCTGGACATTGATTATCTCGAACAACTGCGGCAGATTTGCGACGAGCATAACTGGCTGCTGATGCTGGACGAGGTGCAGTGCGGCATGGCCCGCACCGGCAAATGGTTTGCCTTCCAGCATACCGGCATCCTGCCGGACGTGATGACGCTCGCCAAGGGGCTTGGTTCCGGTGTGCCTATCGGCGCGTGCCTCACCGCCGGCAAGGCGGCAGGATTGTTCAAGCCGGGCAACCACGGCTCAACGTTCGGCGGCAATCCGCTGGCTTGCACCGCAGGCCTGACTACGCTGAATATTATCGAGCAGGATAAATTGCTGGCGCATGCCGACAGCCTCGGCCGGTTCATATGGCAGGGCCTTGTCACCGCATTGCAGGGTGTGAACGGCGTCAAGGAGATTCGCGGGCAAGGGCTGATGATCGGTATCGAGCTCGAAAAACCTTGCGGCGACCTGGTCAAGCTGGCGCTTGCCAAAGGGCTGTTGACCAACGTCACCGCCGAAAACGTGATCCGCCTGTTACCGCCGCTGGTCATGTCGAAAGACGAGGCGCAGCAACTGCTGGATATATTGTGTCCGCTGATAAAAGATTTCATGCAATCCTGATTGGTAACGAACCATGTCGGCCCAGCCCATGTCAATAAAAAAACCAGCGCCGGTGAAACACTTTCTGCAATTCAAGGATTTGACCTGCGAAGAACTTGATTACCTGTTCGAACGCACCCGCGTCATCAAGCAGAAGTTCAAGGCCTACCAGCAGTACTGGCCGCTGACCGACCGCACGCTGGTGATGATCTTCGAGAAGGCCAGCACCCGCACGCGCCTGTCGTTCGAGGCCGGGATGCAGCAGCTCGGCGGTGCGGCGATCTACCTGAACACGCGCGATTCGCAACTGGGGCGCGGCGAGCCGGTGGAGGACGCAGGGCAGGTGATCTCGCGCATGTGTGACATCGTGATGATCCGCACTTTCGAGCAGAGCATCATCGAGCGCTTTGCCGCGAATTCGCGCGTGCCGGTGATCAACGGCCTGACCAACGAATATCATCCCTGCCAGGTACTGGCCGATATCTACACCTACATCGAGCATCGCGGCAGCATCAAGGGCAAGACCGTCGCATGGATCGGCGATTCCAACAACATGTGCAACACCTGGCTGCAAGCTGCCGAGGTGCTGGACTTCAACGTGCATGTCTCGACACCGCCCGGCTATGAAGTTGAACCGGAGCGTGCCGGGCTGTTCGGCGAGGATCACTACGAGGAATTTGCCGACCCGATGAAAGCCGCGCGCGGCGCAGACCTGGTGACTACCGACGTATGGACCAGCATGGGCTTCGAGGCGGAAAACGATGAACGCATGAAAGATTTTGCCGACTGGCAAGTGGATGAGGACATGATGCGCGTTGCCGCAAAAGACGCGCTGTTCATGCACTGCCTGCCTGCGCATCGCGGTGAAGAAGTTTCCGCCGGAGTCATTGACGGTCCGGAAAGCGTGGTGTGGGACGAGGCTGAGAACAGGCTGCATGTGCAGAAAGCGCTGATGGAATATGTGCTGCTGGGGAAAGTGACTTAAGTGCTCCGTCATTCCGGCGCAGGCCGGAATCCAGTCATTGAAAAGCCACCGCCGCGAGGCGGTGACAAAGCTAAACGGCCTTTTGGATAAAACCGCTGGATTCCGGCCTGCGCCGTAATGACGGAACTAATTATTGATAGCGCAGAGAATTAACAATTATCAGGAACGTAATATGAGTGAAATAAAAACAGCCGTCCTCGCCTATTCCGGCGGACTCGATACCTCGGTCATCCTGAAGTGGCTGCAAGACACGTACAAATGCGAGGTCGTTACCTTCACCGCCGACATCGGCCAGGGTGAAGAGCTGGAACCGGCGCGCGCCAAGGCCCTGAAAATGGGCATCAAGCCGGAAAATATTTTTATTGACGATATGCGCGAAGAATTCGTGCGCGATTTCGTGTTCCCGATGTTCCGCGCCAACACCATCTACGAGGGCGAATAT
>JACREA010000159.1 GCA_016218465.1 Nitrosomonadales bacterium
ATAGCATAACAACACCCCTCCTTTTTGATCTACGTCAAATAGCCTGAACGTTTCACACATTCGCGAAAGACCACAATATTACGCTGTCTGCCACGCACCCTGATGCGCATGTAATTGACAAATCGCAATGGGTATTCTGTGACATCAGGGGGAACGCAAACCTCTTGTGTTGTGGCTACCGCTAGCAGGTTCCATCCGTGTGCAATGGCCGTAAGTATAATTGTGCGTGGAGACCAACCAATGCCCCACGTTTCCCCGAGATACAGAGCGGTGGAGATAAACACGTGATGAGTGCTGATGTTCCTGTTAACGTGGCAATAGACAAACGGAGATCGTCTTCAAAAATCAGAATGCCATAGGAGAATGTGATGATGAGCGGGATACCCCAGGAAAGAATCCGTTTTATACTCCATGAACTGAAATTTTCGTTGGCGTTACTCTTTATCATGACCGGAATTCTGTTACCTTGGAAAAACGCATTGGCTGGCAATATGAGTCTGATTGAACCTTCCGCACTGAACGGTGAACTTCCAAAATATGTGATTCTTGATGCCCGCCCCGAGTCCGAATGGCAAGCCGGTCACATCCCCGGTGCATTATCATTTTCATGGAAGAGCTTTACCAGAGCCGACGAAAATGGAGTTCAGTTCCGAGTGTTTCCCCCTCAAGAAATGGCTTTGGCGCTGGGAGGAATGGGAATTGATGAAAAAACTTCCATTGTAATTTACGGCGACGCCGATAAAAGCTGGGGCGGGGAAGGATGGGCCGCCTGGATACTCGCATGGTTGGGGTATTCTGGCTCAGTTCGCATATTGAATGGTGGAATTCAGGCATGGCTGAATGAAGGCCTTAAGGTAATGACCGATGCGCCGAAAAACCGGGAGAAAGCCACCTATAATTACAAGCTCGCACCCCAGTGGGACATTTCCACCGCCGAGATCGAGCAGCGAAAATCTCCGATGGTTTTGATCGATACGCGCTCGACGATGGAATGGCTGCGCGGAAGCATACCGGGCGCGATCCATATCGAGTGGACAAAGTTTTACTCCGGTACCAACCGCCGCCCGCTGGATACCACGGCTTTCAAACAACTGCTGAAAGACAATGGCGCCGATATCAGCAAGCCGATAGTGTATTACTGCCGGGGAGGAATCCGCTCCGGGTATGTATGGATGGTGCATCAACTATCAGGGCTGCCCGATGCGCGCAATTACGAAGGCGGCATGGAGGCATGGTGGAAACTGTCCTCCAAATAGCAGCCGCTGATGTGCTAACCTTGGCGAATCTTCACCATATCAGCAATCCTTCAGGGCCACTAACAGGAAACCGGCGGGAAAGATCCTCAAAAAGTGAATCGCAAGCCAAGCCCCTTTGCCACGAATCAAAAAATTGGACTGAGGAAGAAAGTCCGCATCGAAAATGGCGATGAATTCACCCGTCGCACGATTGTGTTATCTGCTCTCTCTTACGCAAGTAATTAGCAGCAGTTGGAAGTAGCTGCGCTTTCATCTTGTGCAAACGGTATGTCACTACCGCAACCGGGGAAAATTCCGTAGTGCTGGCTAAAGTCACCAATGAATTCGAAGTGCTGCTGGAAGCGCGTGTCATGCAGCATGCGCCAGGTGTTGCCGCATACCGGGGAAACACGCCCGGCCTCAATGTCGTGATGCCCGTCGAGAACAAAGCGATGCGAATGATCGGGTATCGTGCCGCGATAGATCACTGCCTGCCCGTAATCCTCGCAAGCGGATTCAAGGCCATCCAGTTTGAACAGACGGTAGGTGGCCGAGTAAAAACGCAGATTGCCCACTCGTGGCGCGAGCTTCGGATCGGTTATATCCAGCGGACGGCTTTCAACCAGACGCGGATCAGCAAACCCATGTCTCTTCGATAAACTGATAAAGTCGTTCCAGTACAGCGCGCCGCCCAGGCATTCGCCGTACAGCACAGGATCGTTGAGCACCGTATCCGGCACTCTGCGGTCGGCATAGACATCCGAGAAATAGAATTCACCGCCCGGTTTGAGCAGACGATGAACTTCGCGCAATACCGCATCTTTATCGGGTGAGAGATTAATTACGCAGTTCGATACGATGACATCGAAGCTGCCGCTTTCCAGCCCAAGCTCATTGAGTTTCTCGATGTAGCCATGCTTGAACATAACGTTGTCAAACCCAAATGCCTCGGCGTGATAGGCGCGATGGCTTTCCGCAAACGCCAGCTGTTCTTCCGTCATATCCACGCCGACCACCTGACCACGCGCCCCGGCCAGCTGTGCCAGCGCATAGACATCACGACCGGAGCCGCTGCCCAAATCCAGAATCCGGCACCCTTCCAGCAACGGCGGGCAAACCAGACCGCAACCGTAATAGCGCGACATCACTTCCGTGTGGATGCGCGACAGTAGCGGCTTGAGCCAGCCCGGACCATTTGACGCATCGCAGCACGCAGAGGTCTTCAGGTCATCTGAATGTTGAAGCTGTTTGCCGTAATAGTCCTTGACGATTTCATGCATGGTATTCCCCTGAAACAATTGTATGTGATATGAGACAAACTGGCGCCGATGGAAGTTCGAAAGATGTCATCAGAAAATATACAACGATCATTTTAGACAAACACCCTACCCGGCTTCCGGTTTACCGCATGATTTTTTTCAGCAATCGGATGAACTGGTTGTTTCCCATTTTTGCGGCGTAATGATATTTCGAGGGCTGCCGTATGACATCGGAGTAGCTGGGATACAAGTGTATCGCCTGCCATAAATGCTCAAAGGGGATGTTGAAATGCTTCGCCAACTGTATTTCATGCAGCACCTCGGAGGCATGCATGCCGAGTATATGGGCGCCGACAATTTTTCCATTTTTATCCAGGATGATCTTGCTCATGCCGAACTCTTCGATGTCCGTCCGCGCCCTGTCGATCTTGCTGTAGTCGAAGCGGAGCACATCGATTGTGTCGCCGTGGGCGTCCCGCGCCTCCTCTTCCGTGAGGCCCGCGTGCGCCAGTTCAGGATCGGTGAAGGTACTCCAGATCGCGTGTCGGTAATCAGCCCGCCGCTTTATCGGCAGAAACGCATTGGAACACGCGAGTACCGCCTGGTATTCCGCCATGTGGCTGAAACGATAAGGCCCGGCAACGTCCCCGCAGGCGTAGATATTATCCGCTGTGGTCCGCAGCCATTCGTCCACCTCGATGCCGTTGTCGTTGTAGCGGACTCCTGCTTTTTCAAGATCGAGCCCGTTAATGTTCGGTTTCCGCCCCGAAGCGATAAGAATGCTTTGCGCGGTAAGGTCTTTGCGCTGCCCATCCTTTCCTTCCACGCTGAGGGTTATTTGCGAAGTGTCGCCCGACAGTTTTACCGCCTTGACCGACGTTACGATGTTCAGCCCTTCACCCCGCATTTTGCCGGCAAGCATGTCCGAAAGCTCACGGTCTTCCCTGAAAAGTATCCGTTCTGACATTTCCACCACCGTGGTTTCAACGCCCAGCCGGTTGAAGGCCGACGCCAGCTCTATCCCGATGGGACCGCCGCCGAGCACCACCAGCGAGCGCGGCAGCGTGTCGAGGGAGAACACAGTGTTGTTGGTGAGACAGGGTGTTCTGTCGATCCCCTCTATGGCGGGAATGAGCGGGCTGGAGCCGGTGGCAATGATTATCTTGTTCGCGGTGATCGTTTTGCCGTCCATCGCGACCGAGTGGTTATCCGTAAACCGCGGGTCTCCAAAAGAGAGATCGATTCCCAGCGCCTTGAAGCTTTCCGGGAGATGCGTGTTGTAGACTTTTTCAACGATGGAGCGGACATGCCGCATAACGCCGTCAGTGCTGATAGCAATGGGTGCTTCGGTCGTGAGCCCCAGCATGCCGAGATGTTTCAATTCGTGAACGGCTTTGGCGGTCCTGATGAGGGCCTTGCTCGGCACGCAGCCGAAGTTGGTGCACTCCCCTCCCAATTTTCCTTTTTCAATCACGGCGACGCTTTTGCCGAAGCCTCGCGCTACTTTGGAAGAAACCAACCCGGCCGCGCCGCCGCCGAGTATTAACAGGTCATAGTCGAACTTAGCCATCTTTGCTTTTCCTTGAAATAATTGTATGGTAATAAAGCTGGCGCGGTGAAACTATACCTATCGAATTTCTGTCACATCCCATTCCGCGACACCATCCCGCAAATGCGCAGACTTAAAACCCTCCTTGCGCAACAGCTCTACTGCGTCTATCGCCATCAGACAATAAGGACCACGGCAGTAGGCAACAATCGGCCTATCCTTTGGAAGTTCCGCAAGCCGTTGGCGCAGCTCATCGATTGGAATGGAGCGAGCGAATGGAAGGTGTGTCGCCAGATACTCCTCGGTTGGTCTCACATCCAGCACAACCACTTCCCCCCGGCGCGCCATCTTCATCAGCGTTTCACGATCATTGGGCACCAGATCGTTCGGTTGCGTAGCGATTTTTTGTAATTCCATTTGCAGTTCAATCAG
>JACREA010000160.1 GCA_016218465.1 Nitrosomonadales bacterium
AAGGTAGCACCAGTCGCTACGGTACCCCCGGCATGGCAAGAACTGCACGGTACCCCGGTATTGTAGGGAATGTGATTAGCCGGTTTGGCGCCAAGTGCCGGTAGCCAGCTATAAGTTGATGTGTGGCACTGATTGCAATCGTCTGTCGTCGCGATATGGCCTGTGATCTTTCCCACTGCCGTCACGCCATCGTGACAGCCCATGCACACCCCGGATGGCGAAGGAGCTGTGTGTTTGTATCGAGCTGGAATCCAGGAGGAGAAATTATGACAATCATCGCACGCGTATGTGCGCATGCCGGTTCTGGTATGGGTTGTCGTTGACCTGAAATACTGGTTAGAACCAATAACGTGGCAACCCGCAGTATCACAGCTACCAGGGGCGATACCAATGTGATTCCAATTCGCCGGAGTAAAGGCAAAGGTTCTATGGCAGCTATCGCAGGAATCGGTAGCTTTCCTTCCGCTACTGTGGCTCGCCGGCTTCCCCTTTGCCATTCGGCCATTGTGGCAAGTTGCGCATTGTCCTGGCTTGGCAGCTCCGTGGTTATATCGCGCACCTAAAAAAGTAGCAGTATTGAAGTGGCAGCTTTCGCATGGCGCATCGGTCACGATGTGGCTGGTGGATTTCGGTGTCGCCACAACGCGTTTGCCAAGCGCATGACAGCCATCGCAGTTCTTCGGCGTTCCTTTGAATATGCCGCCCACGTGACAGGTCTCGCAAGCTGCTGTAGCGTGTCCGCCGGAAAGTGGGAAGCCGGTGGTCATATGGTTGAAATCGCGCCCGCCCGATTGGGTTTCGGCCGCTGACTGCAAAGAGACCAAGGTTAACCCCGTTGCAAGCAAGCTGCCTAATATTCGTCCTATTCGTTTCATGGCCTATCCCCTGTCATAAATTTCATTTTGATAAATCATCATTTCTATTTAACAAAAACATTTCGATAGATTAAATTTGCATAAGTTCAATTTGCACCATGGGCTGATTTATTCCGCCCAACTGATCCCTTTGTTATGGCAGTTCACACAATCATTGCCTGCCTTGGAATTTTCATGGCTGCCTATAGTTTTTCTTGTACTGATTCCAGGATACGCTGGAGAGCTTGTAGCGTGGCAAGCATTACATGTTGTTATGCCACTGTGGTTCATTTTCCAGGTTGCAAAGCTGCTCGTGCTGATATGGCACAAGTCGCAGTTATTTCCCGTGGATGGAATATGGAGTGGAGGCCTGCCAACCACTCCCTGTGTCGTCCCGTTGTGGCAAGTCCCGCAAATGCCTGCGACACTGGCATCGTGGAAGCTGGCTCCCAGCCAGGTAGTTGTGGATTTGTGGCAGGTATCGCAAGCGGAAGTCGTGGCGATATGATTTGGTCCCTTGCCTATTGCCGTGGTGCCGTTATGACACGTCCCGCAGATACCAGCGATGTTGCCAGTATGTGCTGAAGCTCCCAGCCAGGTGGTTGTGGATTTGTGGCAGGTATCGCATGCGGATGTTGTGGCAAGATGATTTGATCCCTTGCCTATTGCTGTGACGCCGTTGTGGCAGTTCGCGCAGATCCCGGGGATGTTGTGTTTGTAACTGGCGGGGATCCAGCCGATAAAACTATGACATTCGTCACACTGATATGTAGCCTTGGCGACTGTGGTATGGCTTCCCGGCTTGCCGATTGTTGGGCTGCCGTTGTGGCAAGTTGTGCAGGTGCCAGGAACGACGCCAGTGTGATTCCAACTCGCTGGTCTCCATGCAATAGATCTATGGCAGCTATCGCAGGATGCTGTAGTTGACTTATGGTTTGCTGGTTTAGTCTGAGCGATTCGCCCATTGTGGCAAGTTGCGCATTGTCCCGGCGTGGCCGAACTGTGGTTGTATCGCGCCCCTAAAAAAGTTGCGGTGTTGAAGTGGCAGCTTTCGCACGGCGCATCGGTCACGATATGGCTGGTGGATTTCGGCGTCGCCACAACACGTTTGCCGATCCCGTGGCAACCATCACAGTTCTTCGGCGTCCCTTTGAACACGCCGCCCACGTGACAGGTTTCACAAGCCGCTGTGGCATGTCCGCCGGAAAGAGGGAAGCCGGTGGTCATATGGTTAAATTCGCGCCCGCCCGATTGTGCTTCGGCTATAGCCTGCAACGAGACAAATGTCAGCGCCATTGCAAACAAGATGCACAATACTCGCCCTATTTGTTTCATGATCTACCCCATTTTAATAAATTGCATTCTGATCAGCCATCATCCCCAAACAGGGAGATACGGCAGATGAATTTACTTTGGCTCTATTTGCTCAGCGCCGATGTACCTATCTTCACCTTCTTCCAGTTATCGCCTTCGTGGCAACGATCGCAGCGATCGCCAAAGCTGCCGTTATGAACGTCCTCACGGTCATGGCAACTACCGCATGCAGTCGATGCCAACACTTTCTTCTCCATCGGTTTCTGGTGACAGTCATAGCACTTGCCAGCCACTTTTTTGTGTGGCCCGTCCAGTTTGAAGTTAGTCTTGTTGTGGTCGAAATCCCACGCTTGCCAGGAACGTGCGGTATGGCAGGTCTGGCATTCCGTGCCCAGACGCCGCTTGTGCTTATCATCCTTCTCATGGCAACCATAGCATTCCTTGCTTGCATCCTTGTAGGTCGGGGCAGAGTGGCACTTCTTGCACGTCACCAGCGCATGCCTGCCCAGCAGAGGGTACTTCGACATGCGCTGGTGGTCGAATCGGGTTTTGGTCCAGGATTCTTCCATATGGCAGGTTTCGCATTTTGTGCCAAGCTGATCCTTGTGCTTGTCATCCTTCCGGTGACAGGTAATGCAGGCGGGATCCAGCTTCTGGCCATACAGCTCTTTGTCAGGAAGGTGGCATGATTTGCATTTAACCTGGACGTGCTTGTCCTTGAGGGTGTATTTCGTATCCCGTGTGTGGTCGAACACCA
>JACREA010000161.1 GCA_016218465.1 Nitrosomonadales bacterium
AACTGGTTTTGCCCCCGCAGGTATATGCCTGGCGGCGTTTGACCGAGGCCAATCCGTTCCCGTCGGTGATGGGGCGTGTGTGCCCGGCGCCATGCGAATCTGGATGCAACCGCAATGAGATCGAGGATCATGTCGGCATCAATTCGGTGGAACACTTTCTCGGCGAATATGCCATCGCCAACAATCTGAAATTCAAGAAACCTGACGTTACTCCTTCAGGAAAAAAAGTGGCGATCCTCGGCGGCGGCCCGGCCGGGCTCTCCTGTGCCTATCAACTGGCGCTGAAGGGTCACGGGGTCACCATTTTCGACGAGCATGAATTTCTCGGCGGCATGATGCGCTACGGTATTCCGGGCTTCCGTACGCCGCGTAATGTGCTGGATGCAGAAATTCAGCGCATCCTTGACCTGGGCGTGAAGGCCCGATTGAAGACGCGCGTTGGCACCGACGTCACGATGGAGCAAATCCGCAAGGAATTCGACGCGGTGTTCCTCGGCATGGGCGCGCAGGCAGGCCGCGCGCTGCCCATCGCTGACAGCGCAGCGCCGAACGTGGTGACAGCGACCGCCTTATTGAAAGCTTTCAACGACGGGCGTTTGCACCATGTCGGCAAGCGCGTAGTGGTAGTCGGCGGCGGCGATACCTCCATCGACGTGGCCACCGTAGCACGCCGCCTCGGCCATATTTCGCACGCCAAGCCGACCGACGCGGAACATGTCATCGCCGGACGCATGGCGCAGGATGTCGCCGATATTTCAGCCAAGCAAGGCGCGGAAGTGACACTGACCTCGGTGTTCAACATCGACAAGATGCAGGCCAACAAGCACGAGATCGAACAGGCTCTGGCCGAAGGCATCCACATTCGCGGCAGCCTGGTACCGATCGGCATCGTGCGCGATGCAAACGGACGTGCCACGGCACTGCGCGTTGCCCAGTGCGAGGCCAAGATGGCCGGCGGCAAACTGGAAATCAAGAACATCGAAGGCAGCGAGCAGGACATCGAAGCCGATTTGATCGTTTCCGCGATCGGCCAGGCAGTGGATTTCACCGGCCTGGAACAATTCAACAACGGCAAAGGCGCAGTCTCGACCGACCGCAACTATGTGGTGAATGGGCAGCAGGGCGTGTTCGCCGGCGGCGACGTGATCCGTCCTCATCTGCTGACCACCGCCATCGGCCACGGCTCGATAGCGGCGGACGGCATCCACAATTATTTGCTGGGACACGATCTGGAAAAACGCCCCAAGATCGACGCGCACCAGTTCGACCTGATGCGCAAGATGGTGGAGAAGGGTCTGGAAATCAAAGAGACACATGAGCCGTTACGGGGTACGTATAACTCCAACATTGCAGTACATAACTTCGACAATCGCTCTGATCGCTATGTGATTCCGCACGACAAGCTGTTTCTTGGACACTTTTCTTATGTGCCGCGCAACCAGCGCAACATCGTTACTCTGGACAAGGAGCGCGCGCTGGGTAACTTCGAGGAACGCCTAGGGGTGCTGGACGAGAAGCAGGCTGCTGCCGAAGCAAAACGTTGCATGAGCTGCGGTTTGTGTTTCGAGTGCGATAACTGTGTGGTGTACTGCCCGCAAACCGCCGTGTACCGGGTCAAGAAGAACCAGGCAACGACCGGACGCTATGTGGATACCGACTACAACAAGTGCATCGGCTGCCATATCTGCTCGGATGTGTGCCCTACCGGGTATATCCAAATGGGCCTGGGTGAATAGTGAGGCTATTGCTCATATCCCTGCTGCTTTGCTTATGCACCCCTGCGGTCGGGGCTGCTGAAGCGAACATGCCCAAGCGGGACATCGGCAAGGGCGGGCAATGCGTGGAAGACCCCCAGTGGATGCGCAAGAACCATATGCACCTGCTCAAGCATCAGCGCGACGAGACATTGCGCAAGGGCATACGAGATGAAAAGATCAGCCTGAAAAACTGCATCGAATGCCATGCCAGCGCCAGTGATGACAGCGCGATAGCGCGTGACGACAGTTTTTGTGTCGCATGCCATCGTTATGAGGCAGTGAAAATCGATTGCTTCGAATGCCATTCCGGCATACGCAAGAGCGCCTGGTTACAGAGGAATGCAAAATGAATGACATCGACGAACCGCGCAGAAGTTTTTTGAAAGCTTCGCTTGGTGCGGCGGTGGTTGCCATCGCTCCCGGGATGCTGCTGTTCGATGTGGCGCATGGCAAGACTGAAGATGCTTCAAGACCGGGAGGCGCTTCAAATAAGGTGCGCTGGGGCATGCTGATCGATACCACGCAATGCAAGCCAGGATGCAATGATTGCGTGACTGCCTGCAACAGGGAGAACGGTTTGTCTGGTGGCACCAAGCCGACGGACTCGCAATGGATACGCAAGATTGAACTCAAGGATGTCAGCAGCGGGCGAGAGTTGTCGCTGCCGATGATGTGCCAGCATTGCGAGCATCCGCCCTGCGTGGATGTGTGTCCGACCACAGCCTCGTTCAAGCGTGCAGACGGCATCGTGCTGGTCGACAAGCATCGGTGTATCGGTTGCCGTTACTGCCTGATGGCCTGCCCGTACAAGGCACGCTCCTTCGTGCATGAACCGTTGCACGACCAGAACCCCGATGTGCCGCGCGGCAAGGGAACAGCAGAGGCTTGCACCCTGTGTGTGCATCGCATCGACAAAGGATTGCAACCTGCCTGTGCAGAAGCTTGCCGGAACAAGGCAATCCTGTTCGGAGATCTGAACGATGCTAATAGCGAGATTGCCAGCAAGGTGCGTAGCGTTGCTTCCATACAGGTACGTGCCGATCTGCGGCTCAACCCCGGCATCCGTTACCAGGGGTTATAAATGTCTATTCAGCCTCCCATTCAATTCTTCAATCAGTCTCAGGCGCGGTCCAAAACCCGGCTTTTCTATTTGCTGCTCGCAGCTGGCGGCCTGGTCGTACTGGCCGGTCTGTATGCCGTGTATCTGATGGAACATCACGGGCACATCATCACCGGCATGAACAACCAGATCGTGTGGGGCATGCCGCATGTGTTTGCAATTTTCATGATCGTGGCAGCCTCCGGGGTGCTGAATGTAGCTTCCATCGGTTCGGTATTCGGCAAAGCCGACTACAAAGCCAGAGCGCCGCTTGCAGGCCTGCTGTCCTTTGCGCTGCTGGCGGGCGGCCTGACCGTGCTGATGCTTGACTTGGGCAGTCCGGACAGCATCATTGTCGCCGCGACGAATTACAACATCACGTCGATGTTCGCATGGAACGTGCTGCTGTATTCCGGCATGTTCTCTCTGGTGATGGTCTATCTGTGGACCATGATGGAGCAGCGCATGAACTCGTGGTCAAAACCGGCAGGGCTCGCAGTGTTCTGCTGGCGCTTCGTCCTAACTACGGGTACCGGCCTGATTTTCGCTTTTCTTGTGGCAAGGCAGGCCTATGGTTCTGCTCTGCTGCCGCCCTTGTTCATCGTCATTTCCTTTGCATGGGGGATGGCTGTTTTCCTCATTGCACAAGCCGCCATCTATGCATGGAATGACAAGGTGCTCGACCCTGTGATCATGCGGCGCATGAAAAATCTGCTGGGTGTTTTTATCATTGGCGCAACGTATCTGGTCACGGCTTACCATTTGACCAATCTGTATTTTGCGCATCAATCAGGATTTGAGCGCTTCATTCTTGCCGATGGCGGCATCTACCCGCAATTGTTCTGGTGGGGTTACGGCTTGCTT
>JACREA010000024.1 GCA_016218465.1 Nitrosomonadales bacterium
CAACCGGTCGCGGCTCAACCGGGCAATACAATCACAGCGGCAACCGACGCTGCTGGTCAAGCTGCCGCCCCTCCCGCAAAAGGCACACCAAAGACTGACAACCCGCCTCCGGCTCCCGTCCAGGTGATGCCTGTCGCCCCGCCGCGCGACAACATTGCCGCAACGCCGGCAAAAGCTGCAACAAAGCCCGCACAGGTATCACCGCGCCTGGAGAGCACGCGTGAGCCACTACCTGCTGATGCAAGTACGAAATTAGCGACCCCTATGGCTGCACCAAAGCCACAAGAAAAACGGGCGCCCAACAATGCTCCCCCCGCTAAATTAGCCAGCGCTGCTTCCGCTACCGCCGGCATTCCTGCGCCCAAACATGGACCGGTCGCAGACAACACCGCAATGAACATTCCACTGGCAGAAATGGAAATCGGCGGTCAGGCATCAAACAAGCCAAGCCTGTTTGTTCAACGCCTGGAGGCGGGCAAACAATTGCTTGAACAGAAAAAAGCCGTTGCCAGCATCCAGCTTTACTACAACGAGCAAATCAATGTGGGACGTGTCGAGAACTTCCTGCTTCGCGCAGAGGAATCGGGCAATCTATCCGAAATATACCTGCTGCCCGCCAAGTTTGGCAGCAAGGACGGCCTGCGCGTACTCTATGGCACATATCCATCGGTTGATGCGGCACGCAATGCGATCCATGACCTGCCAAAACGTTATCAGGACGCCTTCGCCACATCCATCTATATTTTTTAGGGGTGTATAGTTCAAATGGCGTATTGAGCAATACCCGTAAAGCTGCTAGGCTTGAGAAAAATGGTGCATCAAGGGGAGATTAAACAATGATTTCACGCGACATAGTATATCTTTGCGCCGTCAGTATCATTCTGGCGAGCTGCGGCACCAAGCCGATCCAGCCGTCGGATAAACATCTCCAGCGCCCTGCAACACAGGCCGCGACGGCCGAAAGCATTCCGCAAACCATCAAAGGCGCGGTGGTGTTGCCCCCACCGAAACCGGCCGGCAAAATCGCAACTTACAGCGTGGTGGTCACCAATGTCTCCGCGCAGGAAATATTGTTCGCGCTGGCGCGCGATGCAAAAATCAATCTGGACATACACCCCGGCATTGCAGGAACAGTAACGGTAAACGCCATCGACCAGACCCTGCCTCAAATCCTGACGCGCATCGCCAAGCAAGTGGACATGCGTTACGAACTCGACAACGGCACCCTGACCGTGATGCCGGATTCTCCCTACCTGCATAACTACAAGATCGATTATGTGAACATGTCGCGTGACTCGGACAGTGCCATGTCCAACGCAACACAAGTCGGTTCCGCATTATCCGGCAGCGCAGGGGGAGGTGGCTCCGGCAGCAATAACTCTTCGCTTACCATCAAGAACACCTCCAAAAACCATTTCTGGGAAACCTTGATCCAGAATATCAAGGATATCTTGCGCGAAACCGACAAGGTTCTGCCTACAGGATCCAGTGAAACCATCGTGCAGCAAATCAATGCCGCCAGCAGCACCGGCACCGGTGTTCAGCCCGCCAGCGGAAATAAAAAATCCGCACCTAAAGGCGGAATTGAAAACAGCCCAAATCCGGTCTCTCTGGAAGAAGAAGGCATGACCGTCACACGGCGCAATAATTTCCGCGAAGCGGCTTCAGTCATCGCCAATCCGGAAAATGGAGTGATTACGGTGCGCGCTACCGGAAAACAGCATGAAAAAATCCAGGAATTTATCGACCATGTCATGACCAACGCCCGGCGTCAGGTGCTGATTGAGGCGACTATCGTCGAAGTACGGCTGAGTGATAATTACCAGCAAGGCATAGATTGGTCGCGAGCACTGATCGGCACAAAAGGCTTTACGTTAAACCAGGCTGGCTCGGCTGGGCTGCCATCTGCCAATACCGGCAGCATGCTCACCCTCGGCTACCTCAACCCGACATCACGCTTGGGAAATATAGCAGCATCAATCTCCCTGCTGGAATCGTTCGGCAAGGTAAAGGTGTTGTCCAGCCCCAAGTTAAGCGTGATGAACAACCAGACCGCGATGCTGCGCGTGGTGGATAACAGCGTGTACTTTACTGTCAACTCGACTATCGCGCCCTGTTCCCCCGCTCCTTGCACCCCAATCATCAGCTATACCACTACCATCACCACGGTGCCTATCGGCTTCACGATGAGCATGACGCCGCAGATCAACGATAACGATACTGTGCTGCTCAACATCCGCCCATCCATTACGCGCTTGCTCAAGGATGCCCTGGATCCCACCCCCGCACTGCTTGTTCCTAACAAGGTTCCGCAGACCTCCACTCGTGAAATGGAGTCGGTGCTGAAAATCGAGAACAACCAGATCGCCGT
This sequence comes from Nitrosomonadales bacterium, assembly GCA_016218465.1. Classification (GTDB taxonomy): domain Bacteria; phylum Pseudomonadota; class Gammaproteobacteria; order Burkholderiales; family Gallionellaceae; genus Gallionella. Next base: position 2,372 of record JACREA010000024.1, read on the forward strand.
ACTGGGTGGCCTGATGGAGGACCGTTTGGACAAGAACACTGATGAAGTGCCGCTGCTGGCGAATGTTCCAATATTGGGCAATCTATTCCAGAACCGTAACGACACCACAACAAAAACCGAACTGGTTATATTCCTGCGCCCTGCCGTCATCAAAAGTCCCAGTGTGGAGGCTGATTACAGCGAGTTCCGCAGCAACTTGCCGGATCAGAACTTTTTCAAAGAGCCAGCCAGCGGCAAGCCTTAGGGGGTCCGAACATGAGTCTGTTATTAGATGCCCAAAAAAAATTGCATCAAGCGCAGGGCGGCGATGGCAGCCGCTCCGGGGTTGAACTCAGCCTGGAAGAACACTCTGACGCGGCAGCCTCGCCGTCTGCCTCAACATCCAATGCGCCATCGTCAAGCGCCCCGTTATCCAATGAGAAGGCGCGCGTTGCCGGGCAAAACCTGTTTAATGCAAAATCATCTGCCGCTTCTCCAGGATTCGCGGGCATCAATAAGAATTTGCTGTTTGCCTTGGGCGGCACGGTTCTTTTGCTCACAGCGGGGGGGGGGTATGTGTGGTACGTCACCTCTGCCAGCAACCAACCTTTGCGTCCCGTTGTTCGCGCACCCGCCGCAACTCCGGTTAAACAACAGGCTCCTGTCATTGCCGAAGCCACGCCAAAGGTAGTTGAAGCCCCCAAAATAATAGCCGAAGCCACCCCGAAAAACACTCTGGCTCCCGAGGTTGTTTCCCCAAAGCCCGCCAGCACCAAACAGCCAATACGTGCAGCAAGACCGGTAGCCAGAAAGACACCTCAGCAAACGCGCAGCGCTTCACCGATGCATATCGAGCAGCATCAGTCCCTATCCATCGACCCATTGCTCAACAGCGCCTATCTCGCTTATCGCGAGGGGAAATTCGATCAGGCGCAACAATTGTACCGGGATGCGCTCACGCTGGACGAACGCAATACCGACGCTCTGCTCGGGCTGGCCGTCATCGCACAACGCCGCGGTTCAGACAGCGTAGCTGCGCACTATTATGCAAAAGTATTGGAACTCAACCCGCGCGACCCTGTGGCCAATGCCGGAATGTCAGCATTAACCACCAATGACAATGTCGAGAGCCGTTTAAAAATTCTGCTCAATGAGCAGCAGGATTCATCTGCACTGCATTTTGCGCTCGGGAACCACTACGCTGCGCAAGAACGATGGGGAGAAGCGCAGCAATCCTACTTTAACGCCTACAAGCTGGAACCCAAAAATGCCGGATTGGCGTTTAATCTGGCCATCAGCCTTGAGCGTCTCGGGCAGAAAAAGCTGGCTGCCCAGTATTACCAAAGCGCTCTGCAACTCGATCCGTCGCATAGCGAGGGCTTTGATCACGCGCAAATTTCACAACGTATCGAAGAGCTGACGGGCACGGCAAGGAGTCATCCCTGATAATGAAAATTGCCCGTTCCCTCTCCTCAATCCTCTGGATGAAACAACTAGCCATTCGATTAGGCTGCAAAATACCGCAGCCAAGCCGCTGGTTATCCCGTGGAGAAGCCCCTCACCTCAATCCTCTCCCGCAAGCGGGAGAGGAGGCGAGTGAGAAAAGCAATTATCAATATCTGAATCGCTACGCGAGTTACACGTTAACGCGCTAGCACCGCAATATGTCAAGCAACCTGCCAATCCACCAACCGCTGGGACGAATTCTTGTCGGCAAAGGCGTGATCAGCGACGACCAGTTGCGCATCGCCTTGCAGGAACAGAGCAAGACGCATCAGCCGCTGGGTCGCTTACTGGTTCGTCTTGGCTTCCTCTCGGAAGCCACTATCCGCGATGTGCTGTCGGAAAACCTCGGCCAGGAAAGCACCGATCTTGCCAACGTCATCATAGACTCGGCTTCACTCGGCCTGATTCCAAAAGATGTCGCGCGCCGCTACCAGTTGCTGCCGCTGTCAGTGGATAAAACCCATCGTGTGCTGACGCTCGCGGTTGCCGATCCCGACAATATCATCGCACTGGATCAGGTGCGCGCACTGCTCAAGGACGAGTATCGCCTGGTCACCCAACTCGCCAGCGAATCCGACATCCTGCGCGCGATAGACCAGTACTATGGTTTCGAGCTTTCCATCGACGGCATCCTCCATGAAATCGAGCCGGGAGAGATGGAATACCAGACACTGCAATCCGGCGTAAACGAATTCAGCCAGCCGGTCGTTCGCCTGATCGATG
>JACREA010000166.1 GCA_016218465.1 Nitrosomonadales bacterium
GGCCGTCCACCGGCGCGCCTGAGGCAAACATGTCACGCAGTATATATTCGTCGAGGTCGCCGCTGGCGAAGATGGTGACGTGGTTGAGTCCGCCCGCATCCAGGATTCTCCGCACCTGGCGGGCATGATCGGCGAGGTTGCCAGAATCGATGCGCACGCCTTTGATGCGGATGCCTTGCCGCTCCAGTTGCGGCGCAAGCGCCACCACTTTGCGCGCGGCGGCTTCGGTGTCATAAGTGTCGATCAGCAGCACGACGTTGTCCGGCTGGGCATGGGCGAAATGCTCGAAGGCAAGCGTCTCGCCATCGTGAGCCTGCACGAAGGAATGCGCCATCGTGCCATACAGCGGAATGCCGAACTGCATACCCGCCTGCACCGTTGCCGTCCCGGTGAAACCGGCGATGTAACTGGCGCGCGCCGCCAGCAGCCCCGCTTCCGCGCCGTGCGCGCGGCGCAGCCCGAAATCCACTAGCAACATACCCGGCGCCATCAGCGCCATGCGCGCCGCCTTGGAGGCGATCAGCGTCTGGAAATGCAGCAGGTTGATCAGGCGCGTCTCCACCAGTTGCGCCTGCGCAACCGGCGCGGTCACGCGCAGGATCGGCTCGTCCGGAAAAAACACCGTGCCTTCCGGCATCGCATGCACATCGCCGGTGAAGCGCAGCGTTTCGAGGCTGGCAAGAAACCCTTTGCTGAAGCGTCCGGTGGACGAAAGCCATGCCATTTCTTCCGGCGAGAAGTGCAATCCTTCCAGAAATTCCAGCGCCTGTTCGAGCCCCGCCGCCATCAGGAAGCCGCGGCCTGGACGCAGCTTGCGCACGAAGAATTCGAACACGGCGACCTCCTCCATGCCGGACTCGTGGTAGCCCTGCATCATCGTGAGCTGGTAGAGATCGGTAAGCAGCGCGCTATTCGCTGGGTTCATGCAGCAACCATGTCCACGGTGATGCAGTACGCGCCGAGCTTGACCATTTCTTCTTCGGCAATCAATCCGTCACCGGCCTGAACTTCCACCGCGCGGATCGCATCGGCCAGCAGCAGTACTTTGTAACCATTCCGCTGCGCATCGCGCACGGTGTTGAGCACGCAGTAGTCGGTGGCGAGTCCGCCGATGAACAGGCGGCGGATATTGGCGGCGTGCAATTGCTGATCCAGGTTCGTTCCCTGAAAGCCGGAATAGGCGTCCTGCTCCTCTGTGGTTGCCTTGGAAATAATTACGGCGGAAGGCGGCAGTTGCAGCGCCTCTGCAAACTCCGCACCGCGCGTTCCCGCCACGCAATGCGGTGGCCATGGTCCGCCCTGCGCGCGGAAGGAACAATGCCGCTCGGGATGCCAGTCGCGCGTCGCATACACCGGCAGGTTTTTCGCCATGAATGCCAGCAGATAGCTGTTAAGCACCGGCACCACCTCGTCGCCGCGCGGCACAGCCAGATTGCCGCCGGGCAGGAAATCGTTTTGAACATCGACGATTATCAGCGCGTCACCCGGCTGCGGCTTATAGTTATTTTGATTCGGTGTAGCCATGGTTCACCTCCTCATCCGCTGAGCATAGTGACAGACTACCAGAATTGACTCACATCCGGCAAAGCCTCTAATTCATATCTGCTCTATGGCGAATCTGCGGCCCCGATATTCAGCGTGATCTCGCCCACTCCTTCAATCATCCCTTCAATGCGGTCGCCAGCGGCCACAGGCCCGACTCCTTCCGGCGTGCCGGTAAAAATCAGATCGCCGGGCTGCAAGTGGTAGAAGCGGGACAAGTGGGTGATGATGGCCGGAACATGGTGGATCATCAGTTTCAATTCCGAAGACTGCTTGATGTCACCGTTGACCTTCAGCTCGATCTTTCCCTTGCACGGATGTCCGATTTCAGAAGCCGACGCCAGTTCTGAAATCACAGCCGCATTCTCGAAATCCTTGGCCAGATCCCATGCCAGTTTTTTTTCGCGCGCCTGTATCTGCAAATCGCGGCGAGTCATGTCCAGCCCGCACGCATAGCCAAAAACATGCGAGAGCGATTGGCCCACGGGAATCTGAAAACCGGCCTTGCCGATCCCGACGACCAGCTCCATTTCGTGATGATAATTGGCGGTGCCCGGCGGATAGGGAACGGTTGCACCTGAAGGAACATAATGGACGGAAGCTTTGGTGAAATAGAAAGGAGCCTCCCGGTCAGCCTCAAGCCCCATCTCCCTGGCATGTGCCTCGTAGTTGCGACCGACGCAGAAAATGCGCCGGATCGGAAAATGCTCATCGCTGCCTCGAATCGGCACTGATGCGACTGCAGGCGGGGCAAACAGGTATTTCGTCATAGAAGCAACCATTGAGTGAATTGATTGAGAATAGATTCTAATCCCAAATGCATCGCAGTTTGATTGGTGGCAATATTCACGAGACTGGTCCTGCTTCCGGACAGATTTCGGATGCGTGGCTGGGGGTGGGAGTTATTGAGGTTTACATAATTGAAGACAGCAATGCATCATTCAGAAAGGAATTTGAGAAATAGTAAACGACCACGTTCGTAGAACGTGGTTTTGCCCAATGCCCCCCCAGAGGGGGGCACACCTATCGCCCCTTCCGAGAAGGTGCTCCATCAGGTTCCAATTGCAATTGCTCCTGATGCCGCTCTTGCTTCTCCTGAAAACGCGCATACTTTTGGATCATTTCTCCGTTCAGGCCTACCGTGTCAACACAATAGCCTTTCGCCCAGAAATGATTGCA
>JACREA010000162.1 GCA_016218465.1 Nitrosomonadales bacterium
GCGTGCACCGTCATCAGGTGCAGCGCATCGGAACCGGCCTCGGCCTGATGTTCGCCCGCCTCCAGCGCGGCGTGGGTGAGGAACGCGGTGAGGCTGTCGTCCTCGTTTTCGTGCACGAACAGCGTCGCCGCGTTGACCAGTTCGTTGAGGTTTTCCAGGCGCTCCTCGGATTCGCGTTTTTTAGCGCCAGTCTCGTTTTGGTAATGCGCGACCAATCCGCTGTGCTCAATTACATGGTCGATGACCTCGGGGAGTGGCAACTCACGCGTTGCGCTGCGCTGCGATTCGATCAACGCGACGAATGCCGAGACCTTGCCACCCGCGCGAGCTGCAGCGTCGAACAATGTCGTATTGTTCTGCTTTGCTGCTTCCTGCAGTTGCTCGATGCTGCGCGCGCCGATGCCGCGCGTCGGAAAATTGATGATGCGCAGCAGCGCGTTGTCGTCGTCAGTGTTCTCCATCAGACGCAGGTAGGCCAGCGCGTGCTTGATTTCCTGCCGCTCAAAAAAACGCAACCCACCGTACACGCGGTACGACAACCCTGCCGACACCAGCGCGTGTTCCAGAACCCGCGATTGCGCGTTGGAGCGGTACAACAGCGCAATCTCCTTGAGATTGATTCCCTCGGACTTCAACTGATTGATTTCGTCGACGATGAACGCAGCTTCGTCCACATCGGTGGCTGCCTCATACACGCGCAAAGGGTCTCCGCCGCTCTCCGCAGTCCACAGATTCTTGCCGAGACGGTTACGGTTGTTGCTGATCAGCGCATTGGCAGCTTCGAGAATGTTCGCGTACGAGCGGTAGTTCTGCTCCAGCTTGATGACGCTCTCGACGTGGAAATCGCGCAGCAGCTCCTGCATGTTGCCGACATTCGCGCCGCGAAATGCATAGATCGACTGGTCGTCGTCCCCTACGGCAAAAAGCGCCGCAGGTGCGACATCATCGCGCAGCGATGCGTTCGCCCCCTCTCCCCCAGCCCCTCCCCCGCGAAGGGGGGAGGGGTGCAGTGGGAGAGGGTTGGGGAGAGGGCGTTTTTCGCCAACCCCAGCCAGCAGCTTCAGCCAGCGGTATTGCAGCGGATTGGTATCCTGGAACTCGTCCACCTGAATATGCTTGAAGCGCTCCTGGTAATGCTCGCGAATAGAAGCGTTGCGCGACAGCAGCTCGTAGCAGCGCAGCAGCAATTCGGAAAAATCCACCACGCCTTCGCGCTGGCATTGCGCGTCGTATTCGGCGAAGATTTCCACCTTGCGCCGCGTGTACGGGTCGTACGCCTCTACCTCATTTGCACGCAGCCCCTGCTCCTTGGCTCCGCTGATGAAGTTCTGCACCTCGCGCGGCGGATACTTTTCGTCATCGACGTTCATCGTCTTCATCAGCCGCTTGATCGCGGACAGCTGGTCGCCGCTGTCGAGAATCTGGAAAGCCTGCGGCAGATTCGCCTCGCGGTGATGTGCGCGCAACATGCGGTTGCATAGCCCATGGAACGTGCCAATCCACATCCCGCGCGTGTTGATTGGCAGCATCGCCGACAGGCGCGTCACCATCTCCTTCGCCGCCTTGTTGGTGAACGTCACCGCGAGGATGCCGGAGGGCGAAACCTGTCCGCTGCTGATGAGATACGCAATGCGTGTCGTCAGCACGCGCGTCTTGCCGCTGCCCGCCCCGGCGAGGATCAGCGCGGACTGGTGCGGCAGGATGACAGCTTGACGTTGTTCGGGATTGAGGCCGGAAAGCAGGGTGGAATTCATCGGCGAATTATCCCACAGGATGGCGGCTCGCCGCTTCAAACCCTGCACGTCGTGTCAGCAGCATCCGCAGTTCGCCTCTGCGCGGCTGCATGATGTCAGCATGGATGTATGAGCACCCATGTTCAATCCGGCGAAATTATGAACTGGCTCAGGTTACTATGGCGGAGCGTATTCCTCCAACGGCCGAAAACAAAACACAAAACGACCATCGTCGAAGTCCACCGCCAGAGTCCCGCCCCGGTTTATGGCGTAATCCCAATACCCCCTGATGGGACAGCCTTCGTGGCATTCGCTGACATGCGCAGGCGACTCCAGACCGCGTTCGCGGTCGTACCATGACAGCAGCATGTTTTCGCCGATCAGTCTGTCAGCAACCGAGGAAGCGCGTTTGATGGCAGCGTCAAAATCGATTGCTGTTCCGGTTGAAACAATGCGGTGTATTTTCATGACTGCACCCTAGCAGAGATTCGGTTGTTGCTGATGCCGGAAAAGCTGGCGGACTTTCACTAGCGTTATTCGTGTCTCTGACTATTTTAATAGCTTGGCAAGTAAGGTGGTGACGAGGGGTGATTTGATGCCCTATCTGCTTGCTTACGCACAAGCTTGTACCTCATAATAGCCCAGCTATTTTCTGACCACGGAACAGGTAACACATACATGCTTGACGAGGCTCTCAACACTCGCGGTAGTAATTGCGTTACCGCGTTTTCAGGAAGGGAAACCGACTTTTGGGAAGATGTCGTCCATGCCGTTCGCACGGAATACCTTTCCGACAGCCAGGAATATCCTTGGATCATTGGTTTTTCCGGGGGGAAAGATTCAACCGTTGTTGCTCAAGCCGTATTTGAAGCCTTGCTGCAAGTGCCCCCGTCACAACGGCGGCGTCAAGTACATTTCGTGTCAAATGACACGCTGGTAGAAAGCCCGATGGTTATGGCACACCTTGCAAAGGTGCAGTCGGCCATTGCTAGTATGGTCGATAGCTTTCGTTTGCCAGTTAAAGTTGTTACGACCAGGCCAGCTCTCGATAGAACGTTTTGGACTCTGTTAATTGGGCGAGGTTATCCAAGCCCCAATCAGACCATGCGCTGGTGTACTGACCGCCTGAAGATTCAGCCCACAAGCCGATACATTCTAGATAATGCCTCTATACATGGGGCTGCCATTGTTGTGCTTGGCGTGCGACTCGACGAGAGCGAGAGCCGCCGCAATTCCATCAATAAATTTCAAAATCTTGAGAACTCTAATCTCACTCCACATAGCGTATTGCCTGGCGCATTCATCTACCGACCGATTGTGCATCTCGGTATTGATGATGTGTGGGAGGTTCTGGGTAGCTGCGAGCCGCCATGGGGAGGTACACACCGAGATTTGATCCAACTTTACCGCGACGCCGAAGGGGGTGAGTGCCCTGTTGTGCTGAGCAAGGATGAGGCACCGGGGTGCGGCACGTCTAATAGCCGTTTTGGATGTTGGACGTGTACCGTGGTAGAAAAAGACAAGAGCCTGCAGGGCTTCGTAGACGTGGGTAATCACCACTTTTCTGCGCTCATTGAGTTTCGGCAGTGGCTAAAAGAAATTCGCAACGATCCGCGCTATCGTTCCATCGAGCGCCGTAATGGTGAAATTTGTTTTAACGCGCGTGGTGAACAGATTAAACACATACCAGGGCCGTTTACCATTCAAGCGCGCAAGATGATTTTGGATAGATTGCTTCAAACGCAGAAAGAATATGGTGATCAGCTTATTTCACCGGAAGAAATTGAGTTAATCCACGCCACATGGGCGGAGGAAATAAGTAGGCCAATAAAAAACTAGGGAGCTAAATATGTCGGATATATTTCTGGGAGATTTGCCGTTATGGTCTGATCCTAGTGCGCGTGCTGTGCTGGAAGGCCTATGCATTAGGCATGGTGTTCCAATGGACGTGCTTGAAGAGCTTGTAGGTATCCAACGTGAACGCGCAGGTGAGGAGCGGGCGCGTAATGTGTACCCGCGTATTGAAGAAGTTTTGAGTCGCATGGACTAAGGGAAAGGACTATGTGGATTTCAAAAATAGAACTGTTTAATTTTAAAAGTTACCCTCACCAAATATTCGAGTTCCCGCAGCCACGAGAGGGACGCAATATCGTTCTGATTGGCGGTATGAATGGATATGGCAAAACTTCTATTCTGGAAGCTTTGTATCTTGGCCTCTACGGGAAAGAGGCGCTGGAGCATTTGGGGCGTGCTGGCCTTCGAGACGATATGGGTTACCGCCGATTTTTGGATAAAGCAATGCATGGACATGCATTGCGTTCACAGCGCGATACGATGTGGGTCAAAGTTCAAATTAACCAAGGTGCAACTGAAGGATTTGAGGTAACGAGAAAATGGTTCTTTGGAAGTATGGGTGCGTGGACCGGTGAGGATGAAGTAGTAATTTACGAGGTTCGCGACGGTATTCGTGGTCGTACTCTGAATGCCGAGCGCTTGGGCGAATTGCTGGATCAGAGATTCATCCCGGCGCATGTCGCACCATTCTTCTTCTTCGATGGCGAAGAAGTAAAAAAACTGGCCGATCAAAGCAGAGGGGATCAGATTAGGAGTGGTATTGAAGGTCTGCTCGGCGTTGTTTTGCTCCGCAAGCTAAAGAAACGTTTAGAGGAGTTTCAAACAAACCGATCAAGCGGTGTGTCTGTCATGGACGAACAAGAGCATCGTGAGCTTTTTGAGGCGCTGTCTCAACACGAACGGGAATATGAAGAAGCGGAAAAGAAACATCGTGATTTGGATGTTGCAGTTAGCGACCTTAAGGCTCGTCGTACGGACCTTCTGAATCGCACGATGAGAGAAGGTGCCGGCGCAGGCGACATTGCAAGCGCTGCTGATATTGTGGCGCAACAGAAGGACGCCGAAACAGAACTTAAGGCCACCGAGGATGCGCTCGATGACGTGGTGTCAACCAAGTTGCCGTTTCATCTTGTAGCACGTGAAGTGCTGGAAGGTTTAGCCACTCAAGTTCGTGAGGAGATTGCGCGGGAAAGCTGGGATTTACGAAAGGAGAGCCTTGAGCCAGAGAAAGCCAAGTTCATCGGCACGTTTTACGCTACGACGGAACCTCCTTTACGACCTGAATTAACAGCCGAACAAGAGACAGCATTACAAGCACGATTAAATGCCGCTTGGGAAAGCTTGTTCTATCCAATGCCCGATGGTTGTGCCGACAACATTATTCACGATTACTTGGGTGCCAAACGCCCTGCGCTTTTAACAGCTATGGACGGGTTGCGCATGGGCGCGCAGGACGTATTGGGTTTGGTGGCGAAACGTGAGGCTCTCCAAAAAAAGATTCGCGAATTGGTCAACCGCTATACTAAGATCGAAGGTGTTGACCGTGATGGTACGCTCGCCAAACTCAATGCAGAGTTAATTGCTGTGAACGCAACACTTGACCAGAAGCTACGCGAGTTGGGCGACGTGGAGCGCCAGATGCAAGGGCTCTAAGGATCTATCGACCAAGAGCGTGCGTTGTACTCTCGTGAACACGAAAAGTTCGTGCAGGCAAACCCAGTAAAGTCGATGGTGGGGCGCGCCGAGCGAGTTTGTAGTCTTATTGCAGAGCTGATACCTCAACTGTACACGCTGAAGGTGGAGCAATTGGCCGATGCAATGACCGATGTGTACAAAAAACTGGCGCATAAAAACCAAGTGCATCGGATCGACATTGACGAAACTGGTCAAACCAGAATAATGAGCCGCGAGGGAGATGAAATTCCGTTCGATAAGTCTGCGGGTGAAAATCAGGTGTTTGCTACCGCATTGCTGGCAGGGCTAGCCAAAATCTCAGGTATCGATGCTCCGTTGGTGGTGGACACACCACTAGGGCGGCTAGACAGTACGCACCGCGCTAATATTTTGAAATACTGGGTTTCTGACAAAAAACGCCAAGTCATCTTGCTTTCGCAAGATAAAGAAATAGATCGCGAAACCTATGCCATGCTGGAGCGCAACGTTGGTAAGACATACTTGTTGGAGCACACTGAGATTGGCAATGGGGTTGGTAAGACCATGGCAGTTGAGAATGAGTACTTCAAGGAGCTAATTGCATGAGCAACATCACATTGGAGCAAGTGTTGCTGGCGGGATTCCAGACATCCGGTGAAGCCGATAAGCGAACCGAACAACTTCGATCCAGCCTTGGACTGTCCGCAAAGAATCGCATAGCGCGGTTGGCTATTGGCCGCTCATTGGCCGAGGCTAGCTACCCGACTGGCAGTTTGGATGGCGCTGGCAAAGCCATCAAAGGGGATGTGCTGTTTGGCCTGAACGAACTCCCCCTTTGGGTTGGTTTGTTATTTACCCATTTGCAGAAAACCGATCCGCGTGCTGAATTGACACTCGCAACATTGCAAGACTTGGTCAAACGCCATTGGAATAGAGGCATTTCCTTGTTGATGGAAGATTGGGACGAAGCCGGAGAGGAATACCATCGCTTTATTGAAATTCTGGTTCGCCGACGTGCAAACTTACCCGAGTCAGGTGGAGTAAGCCCTGTTGCTTCAGTTAGTGAAGATGATAGTTGGGAAGGCTCCGACCGTGACCCGGTTCCGGTGCTCGTGAATCTTGGCCGTGAGGTGGATACCGATGCTCCATTCCGCTGGGCAGTAAACGGGGTTGGATATTCGCCACACGTGGCTGTGATGGGGCAAGCAGGATCGGGGAAAACCCGCACTATGCTTGAAATGCTCATGCAAGTGCGAAAACAAAGCGGCGCCCCGATCATTTTGTTGGACTTGGGTAAGGGGGACTTGGCAAACCGACAAGAATTTATCCAGGCTATTGGCGCACGCGTTCTGCGCGTTCCAGAAGAGCCAATTCCACTCGACATGTTCTATGGTTCGGATGAATCCGATCTAACGGCATCTGATGCAATCATCGGATTCCGAGATTCCTTTGCCAAGGTAATGCAAAGTAAAGCTGGTGCGGTGCAGTTGGAATCCATGCGGGATGCACTGCGTCCGCTGTTTGCACGCCGCAAACACATTGCTTTAGAGGATATTCAGCAAACGTTACGCGACTTTTACGATGATCGGAATCTAAGAACGGACAGCGTGATTTCTACCATCAACGACTTAACCGAGCGAGTCATCTTCAACCCAACGATGTCCCCTGCGAAATTCTTTTCGCAGAGCTGGATCATCACGTTTGCTAACGCGCACGACACGCAAAAGAACCTTGCCGCGTATTTGTTATTGGACGCATTGAACACTTTTCTCAAGCGCACGCCAGAAGCACCTCAAGACGCTCAAGGACATCGCGCCATTCGCGCGGTTTTGGCCGTGGACGAGGCGCGCCATTTACTGGCATCACGCCACAAGGCTTTATCTGACAACATCCGTTTGCATCGCTCCAAGGGTCTCATGGTTGCACTCGCATCCCAGAGCCCAGACGATTATGATGGAGCAGGTGATGATTACCTCGAAAACATCGGCTTGCCGATTTGCTTCAAGACCAACGCTGCAAGTAACCAAGTGCTGCAGAACATGTTTCGGGGTAAAGTGAGTTTCGCTTCGCTCCCGACGGGCGTGTTCATGACTATTAAAGATTCACGCCCGATCAAGGTGAAGGCGTTTCAGGGGGGCTAATGGAAGATAAAGGGAAAAGAAGAGAAATTACTCGATCGGAGATAGAAACAATATTCTCAACCGGTTTTATCGCAGTACTTATAGGTGGTGGCGCTGGTGTTTACTTTCCGTTAGTAATGGGTAAAACCATTAGTGCCGACTCTCTTGCAACCTACGTTCTTGCCGTCTTGGCGCCGTTTTGGATCGATATGCTCTTGCCAGAGCCATATTGGCCTAAGCTATCAAAGAAAACTCGGATGCTAGTTGGTGTCGGTTGTGCCATTGCAGCCGTTCTTGCTATGAGTGCCTTGCTTAGAGATGGCAAAGCATGGGATATGACGTTGGCTGCTTTAGGAACAGTGTTTGTTTTGGTGGTTTGGTTTTTTCTAGCAGTGTTGTCTGAGCGTTATATTCCAGAGTTGCCCATGAATTCAAAAGCGCCCCTCGGAGGGGAAAAAATCTCCCCTGATACTCTTGAAGGCGGGGGGTTAAAGTGAGCAATCAAATTTGCCTTTCACGCCCAGCCATCAGGGTGTCGCAACCTCTGGGAGATTTTTTCGCCTTTTCTTTGCGCGCAGATTATCTAAACAAGATTGCATATTCACTACCTGCTGAAGTGATTGAGCGTATGGATAAGGAGTCAAGCGACTCACCTAGGGGCTACTCTATCTTGGGTTCGCAGAGACCGGAAAAGAAAAATCGCTTGGAAGAAATAGCGTCATACATAAGAACAACAGACGCAACATTTCCTAATGCAA
>JACREA010000169.1 GCA_016218465.1 Nitrosomonadales bacterium
ACGAGGCGGAGCTATGGTTATGGTTCGAGGAAGTGGTGCGCGACTGGCTGCACAGTTATGGCTACCGCAACATCAGGATGCCGCTGGTAGAGCCGACCGCGTTGTTCAAGCGCGCCATCGGTGAAGCAACCGATATTGTCGAGAAGGAGATGTACAGTTTCGAGGATGCGCTGAACGGCGACCATCTAACGTTGCGTCCGGAAGGTACGGCTTCTTGCGTGCGTGCGGTGTTGCAGCACAATTTGCTGTATAACGCGCCACAGCGCCTGTATTACAGCGGGCCTATGTTCCGGCATGAACGCCCGCAAAAGGGGCGCTACCGGCAGTTTCATCAGATCGGCGTGGAAGCGTTGGGTTTCGCCGGGCCGGATATCGATGTCGAGCAGATTTTGATGTGTTCACTGCTATGGCGCAAACTCGGGCTGCGCGATGTCTCATTGCAACTGAACACGCTGGGCGATACTGCCTCGCGGCATCGGCATCGCGCGAAACTGATCGCTTTTTTTGAACAGCACCGGGATATGCTGGATGCCGATGCTACGCGCCGCCTGCACAGCAATCCGCTGCGCATCCTGGATAGCAAGAATCCGGCAATGCAGGAATTGATCGCAACCGCCCCCCGGCTTGCGGACGAGCTGGAAGAAGATGCTCTCAGGCATTTTGATGATGTGCAGGGGATGCTCAGGCGCCACGACGTGGCGTTCGAAATCAACCCGCATCTGGTGCGCGGGCTGGACTATTACAACCGCACCGTGTTCGAATGGGTAACAACGAGCCTTGGCGCGCAGGGAACGATCTGCGCAGGTGGACGCTATGACGGACTGGTCGAACAAGTTGGCGGCAAGGCGGTACCCGCAGCCGGCTTTGCGATGGGCGTCGAGCGGTTGCTGGCGCTGTTGCACGACGAAGGCATGGCGCTGCCCAGGCAGGAAGTGGATGTGTATGTGGTGCATCAGGGCGAACTGGCCAGCCGGTTGGCAAGCCAGGTGGCGGAGCAGATGCGCGACGACAAGCTGCGTGTGTTGTTGCACTGCGGCGGTGGTAGCTTCAAGTCGCAAATGAAAAAGGCCGATGCCAGTGGCGCGGCCGTAGCGGTGGTGATCGGTGATGATGAAGCGCAGGCGAATGAAGTCAGCGTTAAGCCGATGCAAGGCGGTGATCAGGTGCGTGTGGGTGTGCAAGCCCTTGTCGCAACAGTTAATAAACTTATCAAGTAGGAGTGGAAAATGGCAGCGTTGGATTCGCATGAACAGGAACAATTAGAAGCCCTCAAAACGTGGTGGCACGAAAATAGCAACCAGATAATCGGTGCCTTGTTGATTGCCGTAGTTGCAATTGGCGGCTGGCGCGGATGGCAGTATTACCAGCATCAGCAGGCTAACGAAGCCGCGACTTTGTATCAGCAATTCATGAATCAAATCGAGAGCAATGACATCAAGCGAGTAAACGATGCAGCTGCTGCGGTGATGGACAAATTTGCATCCACTGCCTACGCACCTCGTGCCGCATTATTGGCGGCGCAGTTGAACGAGCAACTGAAAGATGCGGGACGTGCCAAGACGCAATTGCAATGGGTAATCGACCACGCCAAAGAATCAGGTTTGAAAGATGTGGCTCGTCTGCGTATGGCCGCTATTCAGCTGGATGAAAAAAATTATGACAGTGCGCTTAACCTGCTGGAAGCGGCTCACCCGCCTTCGTTCGACGGTTTGTATGCAGACTTGAGGGGTGATGTTTTGAGCGCGCAGGGCAAAACGGATGAGGCAAGGAGTGCGTACAAGCTTGCCCAGGAAAAGACCGATGTCAAGAGTACGTATCGCAATTTGATACAGATGAAACTCGATGCATTGGGCGCGGCTAAATGAAATTGATGAGCCTGTTCCTTCGACCTTTCAACATGGCGAAAAAACTTTGCCTGGGACCAGCCCTTCGGCATGGCTCAGGACGGGTACTGTTGATGGTGTTCGTCGCTCTGAGCGGCTGTTCCGCCGATAAGCCGGCAGGTTGGGCCGGCAATAAGGACGAACCTGCCAAGCTGACTGAGTTCACAGGGATGGCCAAATTCAAGGTGAGTTGGTTTAGCTATTTCGGAGATTTGGGCGGAAATTTGCTTCAACCCACGCTGACTAAGGATGCGGTTTATAGCGTGTCCGGCAAGGGGAGTTTGACACGTCTGGATATTGCGACCGGCAGGCAGGTGTGGCGCATTGAGAGCGGCCATAAAATCAGCGGTGGAGCGGGTAGCGGTGAAGGTCTGGTGCTCATCGGAAGCAACAAGGGAGATGTGCTGGCATATGATGAAAACGGCAAGCTTCGTTGGATTAGCAAGGTATCAAGTGAAGTGTTGAGTGTGCCACAAGTTGCGGATGGCGTGGTGATGGTGCGCAGCGGTGATGGGCGTATTGCGGGGTTGGATGCGGCAGACGGCAAGCGTATCTGGGTGTACGAGCGCAGCACTCCGGCTTTGGTGGTGCGCAGTCATGCCGGGGTCACAGTCCAGCGCGGCGTGGCATTTGCCGGATTTCCCGGTGGTAAATTGGTGGCGATCAACATCAAAAATGGCGAAGTGCTATGGGAAACATCGGTATCGCAACCGCGCGGCAATACGGAACTGGAGCGCATCAGCGACATTACCAGCAACCCGGTAGCTGATGATGAACAAGTCTGCGCCATTTCCTTTCAGGGGCGTGTGGCGTGTTATGACATAGCGCACGGCAGCCCGTTGTGGAACCGCGAGATATCCAGCGACAAGGGAATGGTGCTGTTGCGCAAGTTTCTTTACCTGAGCGACGCGAAGGGTTCGGTAATTGTTCTGGATAAGACCAATGGCAGCTCGATGTGGAAAAACGATCAGTTGTTCATGCGTGACATCACTGCGCCTTTCGTTGTTAAGGATTTTGTCGTGATCGGCGATAAAGAAGGGTATCTGCATGGATTAAGCCGCGAGGACGGTAGCTATGCTGCGCGCATCAAACTGGACGGTGCGATAAAAGCGCCACCAATCCGACTTGACGACGGACTGCTGGTGCAAACCCAAAGCAGTGGTCTGTATTTGTTGTCCATACATTAATGGACGCGAGAAGGGATTGCACCTGCGGTGCTCAAGGGTGAAGGGAACGCGCCTTTGGCGCTCAAGGGGTAGGGCGCCGATTTTACCCTTCCCTCTTTCCCCTTTTCCCTTCCCAAGGTCCAGCCATTCTCTCTGTCATAGTTATAGTTACTCGTCACATCCAAGGTTATCGAAATGTTGCCCACAATAGTTTTAGTCGGACGTCCAAATGTGGGCAAGTCCACCTTGTTCAACCGTCTCACGCGCAGCCGCGATGCGCTGGTCGCCGATTTGCCGGGGCTCACACGCGACCGCCATTACGGGCGCGGCAGGGTAGGGGACAGGCCTTATCTGGTGGTGGATACCGGCGGGCTGGAACCGGTCGCCAAAGAAGGCATCATGTTCGAGATGGCCAAGCAAAGCCGCCAGGCGGTGGATGAAGCCGACATGGTGCTTTTTCTGGTCGATGGCCGCGCCGGGTGCACGCCGCAGGATGCCATTATCGCCGGGCAGTTGCGCAAGACCGGCAAGCCGATATTGCTGCTGGTCAACAAGGCAGAGGGGATGGCGCGTACCAAGGTGACCGCGGAATTTTTCGAACTTGGCCTGGGCGAACCGCTGCCGATTTCTTCTGCTCATGGCGACAACGTGAATGAAGTGGTCGAGATCGCGCTGGAGAATTTCCCGCTTGAAGCAGCAGAAGAAGAGACTGCCGAAGAAAAACCCCCGAAGCTCGCCATCGTCGGACGCCCCAATGTCGGCAAATCCACATTGGTGAACGCCATCCTCGGCGAGCAGCGCGTGATCGCGTTCGACC
>JACREA010000171.1 GCA_016218465.1 Nitrosomonadales bacterium
GCGCAGCAGCAGTTGTTTTCCACCCGGCGCGACTTGTTCCAGGCGCAATACAATTTCCTGATCAGCCAGTTGCGGCTCAAGGCTGCGGTGAGCTCGCTGGGTGAAGAAGATATGGGCAAGGTCAATCGGGCGCTCTACTGATGGAGTTGCGTTTGTTAGTGAAAAAATGCAGCGAGTCAGGTTAGGCACCACCTGTTTCATTGAGCAAGATATTTGCGCAAAGGCAGGTTGGTGTGTCGCACAGCGCTCGGTGATTATATAAATTAAGGCACTTAAACAACTGAGAGCCTCTCAGGGAAGAAATATGATATTAGTTACCGGTGGTGCGGGCTTCATTGGTGCAAATTTTGTACTGGATTGGCTCAATCAACATGACGAAGCCATTGTCAATTATGACAAGCTGACTTATGCGGGCAATCTGGAGAACCTCGCCTCACTCAAGACGGATACCCGCCATATTTTTGTCCACGGCGATATCGGTGATTCACAAAAGGTATGCAAGATGCTCGCGGAATACCGGCCACGTGCCGTCATCAATTTCGCGGCGGAAAGCCATGTGGACCGTTCGATTCACGGCCCGGAGGACTTCATCCAGACTAATGTTGTCGGCACTTTCCATTTGCTTGAGTCGGTGCGCGCCTATTGGTCTGGGCTAGCCGTTTCTGAAAAGACCGACTTCCGTTTTCTGCATGTTTCCACCGACGAAGTGTATGGCTCGCTTGCAAAGGACGAACCTGCCTTCAGTGAGACACGCCGCTACGAGCCGAACAGCCCATACTCCGCGAGCAAGGCGGCCAGCGACCATCTGGTGCGCGCTTATCATCACACCTACGGCCTGCCGGTGCTGACTACCAATTGCTCGAACAATTACGGCCCGTACCACTTTCCTGAAAAGCTCATCCCGCTGATGATCGTCAACGCGCTTGCCGGGAAAACGCTGCCAGTATACGGCGATGGACAGCAGATCCGCGACTGGCTCTACGTCAAGGATCATTGCAGTGCGATCTGCTGTGTGCTGGAGAAGGGCAGGCTGGGCGAGGTGTATAACGTCGGCGGCTGGAACGAAAAGGCCAACCTCGATATCGTGCATTTCATCTGCACCCTGCTCGACGAACTGCGCCCGCGCACTGACAGCAAGTCGTACCGCGAGCAGATCAAATTTGTCACAGACCGTCCGGGCCACGACCGCCGTTATGCGATAGACGCGCGCAAAATTGGGCGCGAACTGGGCTGGAAGCCCGTCGAGACATTTGAGACAGGTATACGCAAGACCGTGCAATGGTATCTGGACAATCAGCGCTGGGTGAACAATGTACAGTCAGGGGCTTACCGGCTGTGGCTCGAAAAGAACTACGCGGAACGTGATCAGTGAAAATTCTCCTGTTCGGCAAAAACGGCCAGGTTGGCTGGGAACTGCAGCGCAGCCTTGCGCCGCTGGGCGAGCTTGTTGCGCTGGATTCTGATAGCCAAGAATTGTGTGGCGACTTTACCGATCTGAAGGGAATCACCAATACGATTCGCGAGGCCACACCGGGTGTGATTGTCAATGCCGCCGCCCACACTGCAGTAGACAAGGCCGAGAGCGAACCGGAGCTGGTACGTACTATCAATGCATTCGCACCCGGTGTGCTGGCGCAGGAAGCCAGGCGCACCAATGCTTGGCTGGTTCATTACTCGACTGACTATGTGTTTGACGGAAGCGGCGATAAGCCATGGCTGGAAACAGACGCGACGGCTCCGCTCAGCGTATACGGTGCGACCAAGCTGGAAGGCGAGCAGCTCATCCGGCAGGCAAATTGTTTGCACCTCATATTTCGCACCAGCTGGGTGTATGGCGCACGCGGCGGAAACTTTGCGAAAACCATGCTGCGCTTGGCCCAGGAGCGCGACAGTCTCAATGTCATCAATGACCAGGTTGGCGCACCTACCGGAGCGGAACTGCTGGCCGATGTAACGGCACATGCCATCCGCACCGCTCTGCAGCGACCGGAAGTGTCCGGCCTGTACCATCTGGTTGCAGGGGGGGAAACCTCGTGGCACGGCTATGCCAGCTTCGTCCTCGACTTTGCCCGACGAGCAGGCATTCCGCTAAAAGTCTTACCGGATGCAATCCACCCCGTACCCACCAGCGCTTTCCCTACTCCGGCAAAACGCCCGCACAACTCGCGTATGGACACTACGAAACTGCAAAACACGTTTGGCCTGAATTTGCCGATGTGGCAAGCGGGTGTAGCGCGCATGTTGAGCGAAGTGCTGGGAAGATCATCGTAGGGGGCGCGAACCGCGGTCACCAGCCGGCCCTGTCTGCGCTTTGACTATCCCTCCACGACCTGCATACTCACACCCAGCGTTTTCCACTGCTTTACTTCTTCCTGCAATGCAGTTTCAGTGAGCATATTTCTTGACATCCAGCCTGCTTCAATTGTGATATGAAACTTGCTGCCGCTGAAATGACCTTGTAAAGCTGGCAGAGCGATATCGTCGCGATTGCGATAGAACAGCACGGCCAGCCGCAAGCTTATCGCCAGCACATAATCCTCGGCATTTTTCAATTGTCCTTGCAGTTTGTCCAGGCTGCCGCGTTGCGCCAGCGACATCAAGCTCAAGCGCGCTTGTTCTTTTCTGGAGAAGCCCGGCATGTCGGCATTGGCAAGGATATAGGCAGTGTGTTTGTGAAATCCGCTATGTGCAACGCTGATTCCGATTTCGTGCAGGTTGGCTACCCAGTTGAGCATGTGCAGCGCTGATTCGGTGGCTTCAATGCCAAGAAATTGCTGGGCAAATAATTTCGCCAGCTTTGCTACACGCCCGGCCTGTTTTCCATCGACGTGATAACGCTGCATGAATTGCCGTACCGTGACGTCGCGCATATCGCTTTTGTGAAAACGTCCCCACAAGTCATACAGCACACCCTCGCGAAGCGCGCCTAAAGCAGGACTCATATATGTTATGCCAAGCTCGCAAAACGCCGCATACATGATTGCAAAACCGCCCGCCAGCGCAGGCGTCCGGTCCGGACGCAATCCTTGCAGTCCAAGCTGTTGCACATCGCCTGCCTTGAGCAGATGGGCGCGCAGTTTTTCGAGGCCTTCGCGGGTGATACCGCTCTCACTGAAGCCGTTCAACTCCAGTATTTCCGATATGGCCTTAGCCGTACCCGATGAACCAAGCGCTTGCTGCCACTGCCCTTTGTAGCCGGCGACGATGGTCTGTAATTCGAGGCGCGCAGCAAGTTCAGCCTGTTTCAGATTTTGTTTGGTGATTTTTCCATCTGGAAAAAATCGGCAGCTGAAGCTGACGCAGCCCATGTACAGACTTTCCAGTTTGATCGGCGAAAGGCCGTTCCCGATGATAAATTCAGTTGAACCCCCACCGATATCTATGACAAGACGGTTGTCTTTTGATTGCGGCAAGCCATGCGCCACTCCCAGGTATATCAGGCGCGCTTCTTCGCGCCCGGCTATGACCTCTATTGGAAAACCCAGGGTATGCTCGGCTTGAGGTATGAAATCTCCGGCATTTTTCGCCACGCGAAACGAGTTGGTGCCAACCACACGTACTGCCGCACGAGGCAGGTCGCGCAAGCGTTCGGCGAATCGCCCCAACGCTGCCAAGGCGCGCTGCTGTGCTGCTGTATCAATGTATTTGCCGGCAGTGATTCCGGCGGCAAGTCGTACTGGTTCGCGCAGACCGTCCAGCATGTAAAGCTGATTTCCTTCCACCCGAGCGATCTGTAGCCGGAAACTGTTCGACCCAAGGTCAACGGCGGCAAGGATAGGTTGCTGTTGCACTACTCTTGGATTTCGCGGTCGATTTCGTCCACGTCGATGTGGCGCACGTCGCGTCCTTTGACCATGTAGATGACGTACTCAGACATGTTTTTGGCATGATCGCCGATACGCTCGATCGCCTTGGCCACAAACAGAATTTCCAGTGAGGTGGAGATGGTGCGCGGGTCTTCCATCATGAAGGTGATGAGATAACGCATGATGGCGCGAAACTCTTCGTCTACCTGATCGTCCTGCCGCACTACCTGTGCAGCCATCAACACATCCAGCCGCGCGAAGGCATCCAGCGATTTGCGCAGCATGTCCAGGGCAATTTCTGCGGCATGCTTTATTTCATGATAGCGCGGGATGGCCAGCCCCTGTTTTTGTGACAGCAGCTTGGCCATACGCGCGATTTTCTCTGCCTCATCGCCGATGAGTTCCAGATCAGTAATGGTTTTGATTACTGCCATCACCAGCCGCAAATCCCCCGCCGCTGGCTGGCGGCGCGCAATTACCTGGCTGCATGCCTCGTCAATCTTGACCTCAAGGGCGTTGACGCGATGGTCGTCGTCAATCACTCTGGTCATCAGGTTCACGTCACCACTAACGAGCGACTCGACGGCACTCTTGATCTGGCTTTCCACCAACCCACCCATCTGCAGCACGTTGGCGCGGATGGCTTCGAGATCAGCATCAAACTGCCGGGAAATATGGTCACTGCTGGGCATGTTGAATCCCTTTCAAATAATGCAACGGCGTAGCATAAGCGATAAATGTTAAGGGCAGATGACAGCGTTCAGGCTGTCATGGTTTTTACGCCCTCCGGTGTGCCAAGCAATAGCACATCGGCAGCACGGCGCGCAAACAATCCGTTGGTAACCACCCCGGCGATGTGATCCAGCGTGGATTCCAGTTCCACAGGATTCATGATTTTCAGACCAAGGACGTCGAGAATGACGTTGCCGTTATCGGTGGTAAATCCCTCGCGTAACCTGGGTTGTCCTCCCAATGCGACCAGCTGCCGCGCCACAAAACTGCGCGCCATCGGAATCACTTCAATCGGCAACGGAAATTTGCCCAACACATCTACCAGCTTGGTGGAATCGCACACACAGATGAATTTTTTGCTTGCTGCGGCCACAATCTTTTCGCGTGTCAGCGCACCGCCGCCTCCCTTGATCATGTGCATATGTCGCGTGATCTCATCGGCGCCATCCACATATACCGGCAGGCTGCCTGCCTCATTCAGCGACAATACATCGATGCCGTGCTCCTTCAAGCGTGTTGCCGAAGCCTCCGAACTGGCGACTGCTCCGCGAATTTCATGTTTTATCCTGGCCAGCTCATCTATAAAATAATTGGCAGTTGAACCCGTGCCTACGCCAACAATGCAATCGACCGGTATATGTGCAATCGCTGCCTTGGCGACCGCGCGTTTCAAATCGTCTTGACTCATCATTTGGTTTGCATGCTTTCAGTAATATGATGTTTTCGGTGATTATTGCAGAAATGAAAATTTCGGAGAAGTTTTACTTTAAGTGGACTGAATATTTGAACATGTTTGAAATGGCCGTCATTTTTTGGGCTACCTGAGAGATAAAGCAGATACTGGCTCATCTGGACGAAGGGGACAAGCTTGCCGCTTTAA
>JACREA010000163.1 GCA_016218465.1 Nitrosomonadales bacterium
GATCGCCAGATTCTGTTCGACATAGCACGCCATGATGGCATCCAGCACATCGTAAGGCGGCAGGCTGTCCTGATCGGTCTGGTCCGCGCGCAGTTCGGCGCTTGGCGGGCGCGTAATGATGCGCTCCGGGATCACCTGCCCCAGCGTGTTCCGGTAGCGCGCAAGGCGGTATACCAGCGTTTTGCTCACGTCCTTCAACACCGCAAAGCCGCCCGCCATATCGCCGTACAACGTCGCATAGCCCACGGTCATTTCGGACTTGTTGCCGGTGGTCAGCACCAGCGAACCGAACTTGTTCGACAAGGCCATCAACAGATTGCCGCGGATGCGTGCCTGCAAATTTTCTTCGGTAGTATCCACGGCGCGTCCGGTGAAAGCAGCAGCCAGCGTGGACAAGTAACTCCGGAACATCGCTTCGATGGGGAATTCGTCATAGCGTACGCCAAGAATTTTCACCATTTCGCGCGAGTCATCCAGGCTGATCTGCGCGGTATAAGGCGACGGCATCATGACCGCGTGGACTTTATCCGCACCCAATGCATCGGCTGCGATCGCCAGCGTCAATGCCGAGTCTATGCCGCCCGACAAGCCCAGCAACACGCCGGGAAAGCGGTTCTTGCCGATGTAGTCGCGCACGCCAAGGCACAACGCGCGATAGACGCCAGCCTCCTCGCTCAACGCTGCGACACATTCCCCGGATGGACGCAAATCGTCCCGGATTTCCAGCATCAACAATGCCTCTTCAAAGTGCTTGCACTGCGCAGTCAGTACGCCGTGCCGATCCATGGCGAACGAGCCGCCGTCGAAGATCAATTCATCCTGGCCGCCTACGAGGTTGGCATAAACCACTGCCATGCCGGTTTCCGCAATGCGCTCGCGAATCACCTGATAACGCGCCTCCTGTTTTTCTGTGGCATAAGGTGAGGCATTCAGCACCAGCAGCACTTGCGCACCGGCATTGCGCGCTTGTCTTGCCGTATCAGGTTCCCAGATATCGGCGCAGATATTCAAGGCAAAGCGAACGCCGCTCATTTCAAACACACAGGGTTCGCTGCCGTGTTCAAAATAACGCTCTTCATCAAATACTGAGTAATTCGGCAGCTCATGTTTGAGATAAGTCGCGGCGATTTCACCGTTCCGAAGCAACGAAGCCGCGTTATAGCGTTTTCCGCCCTGTTCATGCGGATGCCCTACTACCACAGCTATGTCTGATGTCTTCATGGCGAGTTCGGACAACGTCTGCGCGCACGCATGGTAAAAACCGTCGCGAAGCAGCAGGTCTTCCGGCGGGTAACCGCAAAGGCCGAGTTCCGGAGCCAATAATAATTGTGCGCCTTGCTGTTTGGCCTGTCCGGCGCAAGCGAGAATTTTGGCGGCATTTCCGGCCAAATCTCCCACTGTGGAATTGATTTGTGCAATTGCGATTTTCATGCTGTATTCAGAATCCGTTCTATAGACGGGTATCATATCAATGTTCGTGGGGGACAACTATTCAGCGTTCGCTTGTGGCAACACAACCGGATGATCCAGTTCTACGCGCTCGATTTTGGCGAACTGTTCGGTAATTTTACGGCTGCTGATTTGCACGTCCTCCACGTCCTTGTTCGCCTGGCGGATGTGCTCCGCCAGTTTTTTCATGCGCTCGTCGAATCTTCCGAAATCCTTGCCCAGCTTGCCCAGCTCATCCTGGATGATGTGTACTTGCTTGCGCGTCTCCACGTCCTTCATCACCGCGCGAGCGGTGTTCAGCACCGCCATCAGCGTTGTCGGTGACACCACCCACACGCGCCGCTGCATCGCGTAGTCCACCACGTCAGGATGATGCGCGTGTATCTCGGCGAACACCGCTTCGGCGGGGACGAACATCACCGCGCCGTCCGAAGTTACACCCGGAATAATATATTTGCTGCTGATGTCGTCCACATGCTTCTTGATGTCCGCCTTGAACTGGCGCTGCGCCAGCGCCTTGTCAGACTCTACCAGCCCCGCAGCAAACATGCGGTGGTAATTTTCCAGCGGAAACTTCGCGTCCACCGCCACCATGCCGGTCGGTTCCGGCAACAGCAGCACGCAATCGGCGCGGGTGCCGTTGGGAAGGGTATGCTGAAACTCGTAAGCCGCCGGTGGCAGGATGTTGCGCACCAGGCCTTCCAGTTGCACCTCGCCGAATGCTCCACGCGAACGCTTGTCACCCAGCAGCTCCTGCAAACTCACCATGTTGGTGGTGAGGCCGTCGATTTTTTTCTGCGCCTCGTCTATCGTGGCCAGTCGCGCCATCACGCTGACGAAAGTCTCGTTGGTCTTCTTGAAGCCCTCGTCCAGCCGCTCGTTCACCTTGCCGCCGATCAGTTCCAGCCGTCCATCCACCGTCCTGGACAAGGTCTCGATGCTGTTCGCCAGATGTTGTGTGGCATTGCGGAATGAATTCTGGATCAGTTCCTGATCGGCGCGCGCCTGTTCGGATAATTTCGCCAGCGTCTGAGTGAGCATCTCATCGCGCAGCGCATCCTGCCTGGCCTGCAAAGCATGTACCGCATCACGCGTAAGGCGCAACTCCTCGGCCACCGCCGCACGCAACCGCTCGGCATGTTCGGCTTGGCGGTCACCCTGCTTGTTCAGGCCGTCATGCAAATCGGACAGCATGGCGCGATGCTGTTGCTCCAGCATCTGTGCTGAGCGTGCGGGCAGCCTGTGCTGCATCACCAGCAGCACGGTAACCAGCACCAGCACAACTATTATCAGTGAGATTTCCAGCATGCTTGCCCATGATGAGAATTTGTGCGAAGTATAAAGCATCGCACCGGCATGTTGATACCGTCTTTCCGGTTGAGTTGAACGAAGTGATACCCAACAAGCACAAGGTATGGATGGGTACGATGGTACCGCGGTGCCTGCCTTGAGCAACGTCGAGAACTCAACCCATCCTACCGGAATGGAGTGCGCTTAACTGCGGCTTGCGCGCTTGCGTTCGATTTCCGATAAAAAGCGTTTACGGATGCGGATGGATAGCGGGGTGATTTCCACCAGCTCATCGTCGTCAATAAACTCGACGGCGGATTCCAGCGTCAGCCGGATCGGCGGGGTCAGGCGCACAGCTTCATCGGTGCCGGACGCGCGCACATTGGTCAGTTGTTTGCCCTTGATCGGATTTACAACCAGATCGTTGTCGCGGCTGTTCACGCCGATAACCATGCCTTCATATAACTTGTCGCCGGGCGATACGAACATCCGGCCGCGTTCTTCCAGTTTCCACAACGCGTAAGCCACCGCCTCGCCGTGTTCAGCCGAGATCAGCACGCCGTTGCGGCGGCCAGGCATATCGGCCTTGACCGGCGCGTAGTCATCAAACACGTGCGCCATGATACCGGTGCCGCGCGTCATGGTCATGAATTCGGACTGGAAGCCGATCAGCCCGCGCGCCGGAATACGATATTCCAGGCGCACGCGGCCATGCCCGTCCGGCTGCATGTCCTGCAAGTCACCGCGACGGCGCCCAAGTTCTTCCATCACCGCACCCTGATTGGTGTCTTCCACGTCAACAGTCAGCACTTCGAAAGGCTCGCACTTCTCGCCGTTGATCTCGCGAAACACCACGCGCGGTTTGCCCACACCCATTTCAAAACCTTCCCGGCGCATGTTTTCCAGCAGAATGGTCAGGTGCAATTCGCCGCGTCCGGCCAACAGAAACACGTCGGTTTCAACGGTATCTTCGACACGCAACGCCACATTCACCAACAGCTCCTTGTTCAGGCGCTCCCGGATCTGGCGGCTGGTAACAAACTTGCCTTCCTGCCCTGCCAATGGCGAAGTGTTTACCATCAGGTTCATGGTCAGCGTCGGCTCGTCCACCTTGGGCATCGGCAAAGCTTCCGGCTGGCTCACGTCCGCCAGCGTCACGCCGATGCCGATTTCATCAATGCCGTTAATCAGCACGATATCGCCGGCAAGGGCTTCAGCCAATGGCACGCGTTCGATACCCTGAAAACCGAGCACTTGGTTGATGCGTGCGCGTTTCGGCGGATTATTTCCGCTTAACACCATCACATCCTGACCCGGCCTGACGCGGCCGCGGCGTACACGGCCAACGCCGATGCGGCCAACAAAACTTGAATAGTCCAGCGCAGAAATCTGCAATTGTAGCGGTGCATCCACATTGGATTCAGGTGCGGGCACATGCTTGAGTACCGCGTCGAACAGAGGGCGCATATCCTTGCTGCTTTGCGCCAGGTCGAGCGTGGCGTATCCGTTCAATGCCGAGGCATACACAACCGGGAAATCCAGTTGTTCTTCGGTCGCGCCGAGTTTGTCGAACAAATCGAAAGTCTTGTTGATCACCCAATCGCAACGCGCGCCGTCGCGGTCAACCTTGTTGATCACCACAATCGGGCGCAAGCCCAATGCCAGCGCTTTCTTGGTAACGAAGCGGGTTTGCGGCATCGGGCCTTCCACTGCGTCCACCAGCAGCAACACGCCATCCACCATGCCCAACACGCGCTCTACCTCGCCGCCGAAGTCTGCATGGCCGGGCGTATCGACGATATTGATATGCACGCCTTCGTAATCCACCGCACAATTTTTCGCCAGAATAGTAATGCCGCGCTCTTTTTCCAGGTCGTTGCTGTCCATGACACGCTCGGCAACGTGCTGGTGGGAGGCAAACGTGCCGGACTGGCTGAGCAGCTTGTCTACAAGGGTGGTTTTGCCGTGATCAACGTGGGCGATGATGGCGATATTGCGGAGTTCGCGGGACATGGAAACAGCCTTGCTATGTGAAAAGGGCGCGCATTCTAGCACAGAGGGTGAGTCATTTCCGCGCGTTTCGTGCAACCCGCAAACTCAACCATTCAGTTCGAGAAACGGATCAGGTTGAGTCCGTCATATTTTCGTCAGATAAATCGCCATCGCTTTACGCTCGGTAAAATCGCTGCTTCGAAGGGATACCGGCAGGTTTGAAGATCAATAAAAGGTGATATTTATAGTGAGTGGCAAAAACCCTGCACACCCAACCCGGCCATCCTGGTATCAGGCTCTGCCTGAATTCGTGCACCATCACCAATGACGATTAACCGTCCGGGGAAATCATTGGATTTTATGACGGGAAGGGTAGTGTCCAACTGTTTGTGCAGTGCGGCAATATCCCTCTTGGCCTGGGCAAGCTTGTTGCATAGTGAGGCATTGCAGGATTCAAGCAATGTTATACGTTTCATCAGTTGCTCGGTTCTCTGTTCGACTTTTCGCTCAAGGTAGTATCGGTGCTCGTTCAGCTCGGCCTCCAATTTATTCATTGCATGGGCACCCGATCTCGACGGAAATTGCCTGTTTAATGCAGCCGGCGTAGCAGTCAGAATTTCGCTTGCGCCGGTTGCTGTCGCTGATGAATTGGATTGCATGAGCTGCGCCATGACATGATCTCCCAATAAGTAATCAAGGAACTCGTTTCATTTTTCCGCTGCGGGAAAACCGGCAACCTTTTTGATAATATGCTCGGTGTTAATCCATGACCATAAAGCCGAACGGACTCGCGAAAACTGAAAAGTTTTGTCGAAGAAAAAATCAGCCCCGGCTTGCTTGCAGCTTTTGGCGTAATACTCGTCGGTGTAGTTGGTCAGCACGATGACTTTCATCGCGGGATGTTCCTTTTTGATGTTTTCCAGCACTTTAATCCCCGCCCCGGGTTGCAGGCTGATATCAAGCGTCACAACATCGGGTAACAATTTATTGATGCGTTCTATTGCACCCTGCTCATCCACCGCATAACCGACCACCTCCACTCCGGGAATCGCGGACAACATGGACTGCATGTGCTCGCGCACAATATCCGAATCCTCCACAATAAATACATTCATCAAGCCGCCCCGAAATCGTTACGCTGCAAAAATCTGCAAATTCCACCCAATACTATGTTGCTCCATCGCTCAAGGAATTTGCATAGGTGTTTGCCTGATAGTGGCGTAAGGAATGAGGAAATTTCATTGTCAGTGTTTGCCTGACAGAGTACAGCGGAAGCCGCCGTTACGGACAGAAATTGGGACTGCAACCATGCTATTCGGCTCCAGGCCGAGATAAGCGCTGAACAACGCAGAGCTGAACGTAACAACAGCTATGCCATTAGCTGCTTCTCGACGGCGTATTGCATCAATTCGGCATTGTTGCGCAGATGCATTTTTTCCAGGATGCGGCTGCGGTAGGTACTGATGGTTTTCGAACTCAATGCCAAAGATTCGGCAATTTCCGAAACGGTTTTGGCTGTGGCAAGCATCAGGAAAATCTGGTACTCGCGATCCGAAAGCAATTCATGCGGAGATTTTCCTTCATGCGCGTCGAATTCGTTGGCAAGCATTTCGGCCACTGTCGGGCTGATGTATTTCTTGCCACTCGCTATCTGGTTCACCGCCTCAATTACTATTGCCGGTGCACACCCCTTGGTCAGATACCCGGCAGCGCCTGCCTTGATAAGGCGCACGGCGTACTGGTCTTCCGGGTAAATGCTGATGACGAGCACCGGCAATTTCGGTTTTTCTTCCCGAAGCCGTTTGAGCAATTCGATACCGTTCATGCCGGGCATCGAAATATCGATCAGTGCAATGTCGCAATCATTGTTGCGTAGCCAATTCAAGGCGCCGATACCGTTATCGCATTCCGCGACGATTTTCATTCCCTGTTTTTTTTCCAGGATGCGCGCCAATCCCTGGCGCACGATGGCGTGGTCATCGGTGATCAGGATGCGGATCATGTTTTACTCTCCGTTTTAATTTCAGCAGGCAACGGTAATGTTACCGTCACGTTAAATCCGCCGCCGGGCGGACTGTCGAATTTGATCTTGCCCCCCAGTTGCTCGACGCGCTCGCACATTCCGCGCACGCCGTACGAGGTCGGTGATACGGTGTGCCCATCCGGCAGGCCGCGGCCATTGTCGCTGACTGACAGCATAACCTCTTCGTCGCTACTATGAAATTCGACTTCGACTCTGGTTGCACCGGAATGCCGCGCGACGTTGGTAAGAGCTTCCTGGAAAATACGGAACAGCGCAATCGAGTACTGCCTGTCCAGTTTAGCTTTGTCCTGGACGCTGTTAACCCGGCATGCGATACCGGTGTGATTGTGGAATTGCCCTGCTTGCCATTCGAGCGCGGCCAGCAGGCCGAGGTCGTCCAGAACGGTCGGGCGCAACCCGGTAATGACGCGCCGTGTGACATTCACTGCGTTATCGGTCAAATGCGATCTCAGCTCGACATGCTTGAGCAGCGGCTCTGCTTCCTTGCTCGCGGACAATTCTTCCGCCAGCCAGTGGACTTCCATTTTGATGGCGGTCAGCGTGCCACCCAAATCATCGTGAATTTCGCGCGCGATGCTGGCCTTTTCTTCCTCACGGACAGTCAGCAGGTGCGCAGTGAGTTCGCGCATTCGCTGCTCGGAATTTTTGCGGCCGGTAACATCACGCGCATAAGCGAGCACAGCGTAGCAATGCCCGTTGGTATCACGCAGTGGCATTTTAAGGGTATCAAAGATGCGCAGCTCACCATTGGCAAGCGTTGCTGGATCGTACGGGTTATGCGTCAGGTTGCCCGCCATTGCTGCATCATCATCGGCATGAAAGCCGCGAATTCCGCGGGCCGGATCGCCGTTACACAGGTCATCCGGCCAGAAATCGGTATCCGGCCGCCCGATCATATCCTGCGGCTCGTAACCTTGAGCTGCGGCGAACGCACTATTAACAAACAGGAAGCGATGGCTCCCATCCTTGACAAACACCCAATCTGGGGTCGAATCGAGCACCGTCTGTAGCAGTGTCCTCGCTTCCACTGCCTCGATCCTCATGGTTTCTTTTTCAGCTTCAGCTTGTTTGCGCTCGGTGATGTCGCTGAGCGTGATGCGCACCACGGGTGGATTTCCATCATTTTCATGGCGCTGGCAGTTCAGCTTGGCGTAAAGGCGTTCCCCAGCGCCGATTTCGAGTACCAGCTCGCAGCTTGTTGCTTCGCTACCCTGCAAAATATCCACGAACAGACGGTTCCAACGGTCACGTTGTTCCGGGAGAACGAAAGAGCCAAGGCTGCGGTGCAACAGTTTTTTGCGCTCTACTCCGAGGAGTTTGGCGCCGGTAAGATTTATCTCGCTGATCAAGCCATCTCGCGTAAGGATGAGATAGCCAACCGGCGCAAATTCGTAGAGATCCACGTAACGGTCGCGCGATATTTCCAGCGCAAGCTGCGCGAGGCGCAATTCCTCGTTCTGCATCTCCAGTTCGATCTGGTACACCTGGAGTTCGTGCAGCAGTTCCTCGGCAGGGCGAGCCTGCTGCGCCGGAACCGTCACATGCGAGAGTTCCGCCTCGGCGGCTGCGCGCAACTTGTCCGGCTTGTCTGGTTTCTTGCTCATAGCTTCCTCACGCACGGATTATTGCATGTGGCATATTTTTCATGTAGGGGCGAATGGCCGCAAGCTCGAAACTTCGCTTCGCTCGTTTTCATTCGCCCGTTTTGTGCGAATAAATTCGCACCTACATTACCATTTCCATCGCCAGCAAGATCAACTGCGTGTCGCCGCCGCTGCCGGTGATGCGCTGGGCGTTGAGCAGCATTCGGGGACGTTCAGCACGGTGCCGATCACGCGCGTGACACGCCCATCGGAATTGGCAATCGCCTCGCCGCGCGCGCGAATGTTTCTGGTCGTTCCATCCGGGCGCATGATCTTGTACTCGACATCGTAGGGCGCCCCCGCCGTCACCGTAGCCCGCATTGCCGCCGCGACCGGTTCGCGGTCTTCCGGGCGGAGAATTTCAAGAAAATCCTTGAAGGACAACGGCGTACTGCCGCCGGGGTAGCCAAAGATATCGTACATCTCCGGCGACCAGCTTGCACGGTCCGCGTCCACGTCCCATTCCCAGCAGCCAAGATTGGCGATGCGCAGCGCCGTCGCCAGCATGGCTTCGCTGCGTTTCACCATCTTGCTGGTGCGCTTGAAGTCGCTGATGTCGACGAAGGTCAGCACCACGCCTTCGATCACGTTGTCCAGCGTCCGGTAAGGCTGGATGCGCGCCAGATACCACGCGCCGCCGGTGGTATGCACCTCGCGCTCGCAGGGCGCCAGGGTATCGAGCACGGTCTGTGCATCGGCGAGCAGGTCTTCGTCTTCGATATTTGACTTGATGTCGCCCAATGGCCGCCCCACATCCGAGGCGGCCAGGCGATAGACCTGCGCCGCCTCGCGGGTGAAGCGTTTGATGTTCATGCGTTCGTCGAGAAAAATGGTGCCGGTGTTGATGTTGTCGAGCAGGTTTTTCATGTCGTTCTGCATCCCGGCGAGCTGCTCGATTTTCGCCTGCAATTCGGTATTGACGGTGATCAGTTCTTCATTGACGGATTGCAGTTCCTCCTTGGAGGTTTCCAGTTCTTCATTGGTGGACTGGAGTTCCTCGTTGGTGGATTGCAATTCCTCGTTGGTGGATTTCAGCTCTTCATTGGAGGCCTGCTGTTCCTCAATGGTAGCTTGCAGGTTCTCTTTGGAATAGGCCAGCTCGCGCTCCAGTTCCTCGATGCGCAGCTGCTCGCTTTCCCCCTGGATAGTGTTCTTACCGCGCCCCCGTCTGCCGGGCGCCAGTTTTCCGGGCATGGGTTGCGCCACATCCTGAAAACTCACCAGCAGCAATTTCTCGCCGGCCTCCGGGTCGGACAGCGGGCGCAGGCTGAGGCTCACAATCTGGGAATCGCCGTTGGTCTTGACCGGCACTTCCCGGTTCGGGACCGGCGCACCCTGGCCGGCGCTGTTCAAGGCGGCGCGCAATTCCAGTTGCAGGCCTTCGCGCGCCATCTCGACCACATTGAGCGTTGCCTGGCCGGGCGCCGGGCGCAGGTATTTGCCGGTGTCGCCATGCACGAAAAGGATATTGCCCTTCAGGTCGGTCACCACCGAGGCGGGCGCGTAGGATTGGAGCAGCACCCGCCTGGTCAGCTCGGCGAAGTTGGTTTCCTTGAGCTTTTTTGTCGCTTCATCCGGCTCTTTCGTGTTGGGGTCCTTGGTCCATAACAATCCGCCGGACATCACCGCGCGGGTGGAGGCGACGGTGCCGGTGGCGCGGTAGAATTTCCACTTGCGGTTGAGCGGCGCGAACAGAACGGGATGATTGCCGATGCTCTCAGAGGGCGAGAGAAACAGTATGCCGCCCGGCTTGAGGGCATAGTGGAAAGCCGGGATCAGGCGGTTTTGCAGTTCCGGCTCCAGGTAGATCATCAGGTTGCGGCAACTGAGCAGGTCGAGCTTGGTGAAGGGCGGATCCTTGATGACGTTCTGCGTGGCGAACACCACCATCTCGCGGATATCCTTCTTCACGCGGTAGCCGGCTTCTTCCTTGATGAAGAAGCGGCGCAGCCGTTCAGGCGCCACATCCTGGGCGATGTTGGGCGGATAAATGCCGGCGCGCGCCACGGCGATGGCGTCCTCGTCGAGGTCGGTGCTGTAGAGCTGGATTTTGAATTCCTGCCGGGTCTCGTCCATGAATTCACGCAACATGATGGCGATGGAGTAGGCCTCCTCGCCGCTGGCGCAGCCCGCCACCCAGACGCGGAACACGTAACCCTCCGGCTTGCCCTCGAACAACAACGGTATGATGTCCCGCTTAAATGTGGCGAAGGCCTCCGCGTCGCGGAAGAAACTGGTGACGTTGATCAGCAATTCATTGAACAGCGATTTCACCTCGGCGGGATGTTCCTTGAGGTAGCGCGCATAGACTTCCATATCCTCGATGTTGTGCATGGACATGCGCCGCTCGATGCGGCGACCGATGGTGCTTTTCTTGTATTGGGTAAAGTCGTGGCCGGTGGCGCTGCGCAACTGCATCAGGATGCGTTTCATGCCGCTCACCGCAGCCGGGGCGGGTGGTGTTTCCTGGTGGACGGCCAGGGTGTGTATGCTGGCCAGCAGCACTTCCGGCATTTTTTCCACCGGCAGGACATGGGTGGCGTAGCCGGACTGGATGGCGCTGGCCGGCATGCCGTCGTATTTCGCCGTGGCCGGTTCCTGCACCAGCGAGACGCCGCCGGCGCCGAGGATGGCGCGCAGCCCCAGCGTACCGTCGGTGCCGGTGCCGGACAGGATGACACCGATGGCATTTTCTCCCTGATCCTCGGCCAGGGAGCGCAGGAAAGCGTCAATCGGCATGCGTTGCCCGCGCGGTTGCTCCGGCACGCTCAATTGCAGCACGCCGTGGAAGATGGCCATGTCGCGGTTGGGCGGGATGACATACACGCCGTTGGGCGCCACGGCCATCTGGTCTTGCGCCTCGGCCACCGGCATGACTGTGGTGCGCTGCAGGATTTCGGTGAGGATGCTGGCGTGGCTCGGATCGAGATGCGACACCAGCACGAAGGCCATGCCGCTGTCGGGCGAAACACTGCGGAAAAACTGTTCGAAGGCTTCCAGCCCGCCGGCGGAAGCGCCCATGCCGACAATGTGGAAACCGGCGATGTGCGCTTCCTGCGATGGCTGAGATTCTTGAGCTTGCCGGGATTTCGGGGCCAGCCTGGATTTTGGGGTCGGCTGGGATTTCGGATTTTTCGGGGCGGCGGGTTTGTCCGTAGCCTTGGCTTTACTTTTTTTGGTAACCACGGCGATTCCTTTATGGGGAGCTTGTGCGGGCGAAGGTGCAGGATACACCTATTCCGATTCTGCATCATCGGCAAAGGAGCCGTTGGCAGTTTTTGTAGGTGCGAACCCCCTCAGGGAATTTCCGCGTCGTTCATGCGCCCAAAGATAATTTCCGTCTTGCGCAACAGGCCGCGCGCTTCGCGGTGTTTGTCGTAATAGCGCGGGTTGGGCACCATCGCGGCGAGCCTGGCGGCCTGGTCTGCGGAGAGTTGCGCCGCGCTGATGCGGTAGTAATGCCGCGCCGCAGCCTCCGCGCCGAACACGCCGTTGCCCCACTCGATCACGTTCAAATAAATTTCAAAAATACGCTGCTTGTCCATCATCTTTTCCAGCATCACGGTGATGAGCGCTTCCTCGCCCTTGCGCCACGGCGTGCGCCTGGTGGAGAGAAATAAATTCTTCGCCAATTGCTGGCTGATGGTGGAACCGCCCGCCACGATCTTGCCCTTCTTCAGATTTTTTTCATAAGCCTTCCCGATGCCCTCCCAGTCAAAGCCTTCATGGTCAACGAACTTGGCGTCCTCTGCTGCAATCAGCGCGCGCTTCAGGTTGTTGGAAATCTTCGCATAGGACACCCACTGGTGTTGCAACTCTGCATCTGGATTTTTGCTTTGCAGCGCTTCCAGGCGGTCTTCCATGAAGGCGCTGGTAGATGGGTTGTGATCCACCCACCACCAGACGTGCGCGAAAATCCATGCCTGATAGAACAGTATAAGAACGAACAGCAGCGCGAGAATGCGCCACGTCCAGCGCCACAGTTTTTTCATCATTCGTTGCTTCCGTCATTCCCGC
>JACREA010000164.1 GCA_016218465.1 Nitrosomonadales bacterium
CAGCGCGGAAGGCATCCACCAGGAACTGCCTCACGAACAACTGGCGCAAAAAGTGATCGCCGAATTGCGCGAGGAATTCGGCATCGCTGCGGCACCGGAATGGCATAAAGTCATCGCCGAAAAGCGCGCCACGTTCTGCTGCTCGCCCAACCTGCATCGCCCTTCTCAGCAAACACCCCTGCCCCGCCTGCTGCTGGCAGGTGATTACACGGCAGGAGAATATCCGGCTACGCTGGAAGGTGCGGTGATGAGTGGAGTTAAATGCGCTGATCTGGTTAGTGCGTAGTCCCGTAGCCTGGATGGAGCGAAGCGCAATCCGGGGGAAAGTGGACGAATCCGAAAGACGATTTTTCGGGGGAAGGTCAAACGCCGGAAGGTTGACATTGAAACTTCCAAATATTCGCATGCTTCTTGAGCGGTGAAATTATCGCCGGCGAGATGACCAAACAATTCTTCATGGCTCATATCATCGTCACGGAACGCCCATTTTGAAAACATTGATTCTCTGCACCGGTTACGCAGCGATTCGTTCAATCTTGGGGAGCTTGCGACCGGAATGTTCTGCTTGCCATAGATCGTAATCGGCTTGCATCCGTAACCACGTTTGAGCATTGCCTCCAAGCCACATGGTTAAACGGATAGCAAGATCGGCAGACACTCCTGCACGTCCGTTGATAAAGCGCGAAAACTGTACGCGTGACACGCCGAGTTGCAGCGCGGCCTCGGTAACGGTAATGCCTAGTTCTGGCAAGACATCTTGCTTGATGATTTCACCGGGATGTGGCGGGTTGTGCATTCGATTCATTTTATTCTCCAATCAATGGTAGTCCTGATAATCCACCAGAACCGCATCTTCACCTTCAAAAGTGAACGTTAAGCGCCAACTTCCATTCACCCAAACTGACCAGTGGTTGGCTAGATTCCCGCTCAAGGGATGGAACTTCCAACCTGGCTTATCCATATCGTCCGGTGTTGATGCGGCATCCAGCATAGCCAGTTGGCGTTTGAGCTTGGACGCATGGGCGGGCTGTATGCCTGCCTTACTCCCAGTGGTGAAAAATAACTCCAGCCCTTTATGGCGGAACGTTTTTATCATGAGGTGATTGTATCCCCCATAGATACAGACAGCAAGTTGGACGAATGCGTTTGCCTACAAGACTGCACCATCACCCGACCGCGTCAGCATATCAACCAGAGTACCTTCAGCATCCAGTAATTCCACTTCCAGCGGCATCTTGCCCAGCGCATGGGTGGCACAAGACAGGCACGGATCGAAGGCGCGGATCGCGACTTCGATGTGGTTGAGCAGGCCTTCGGTGAGTTTGCGCCCGTCGATATATTGCCGCGCCACCTGGCGGATCGCCTCGTTCATCGCCTGATTGTTGTGCGTGGTTGAAACGATCAGATTGCAGCGGATAATCTGGTCGTGCTCGTCCACTTTGTAGTGATGGATCAGCGTGCCGCGCGGCGCTTCGATCACGCCAACGCCGCGCTCCTGGCGTTTTCCGGTGTTCACCAAGTCGGTGCCTTGCAGGTCGGGATCATGCAGCAGTTCCTGGATGACCTCGGCGGCATGCAGCATCTCGATCATCCGCGCCCAGTGAAAGCCCAGCGTCGCGCCGGTCGCCGAGCCGCCGTTAAACGCCATGAAGGCCTTGCGCTGCTCTTCTGCCAGCGGCGTAGGAATGAAATCGCACTGTGTTACGCGGCTCAAGGGTCCGACGCGATACCAGCCGGTTTCCGGCCCAAGGCTGCGCAGGAACGGAAATTTCATGTACGACCACGGCTTCACGTCCTCGAAGATCACGTTCCAGTAATGTCCATAATCGTAGTGGTCGAACAGCGTGTTGCCGTTCAGATCGCGCGCGCGCAATCCGCCGTGATATAGGTCCAGAGCACCATCGGCGCGCACCAGGTTGAGCGTGTGCGTCTGGAAGCGACCGAAGTTGTTGTAGAGGTCGAGGTTCTGTTCGAACAATTGCCGCGCGATGCCAACCGCCGCGCGGCTCCATTCGATCATTTGGCCGATGTCTTTCAGCAGATAATCGCGTTCTTCCGCACTGACGTTCTTGTTCACTCCGCCGGGTATCGAGCCGGTGCCGTGGATACGCTTGCCTGCCGTGACGCGGATCACTTCCTGACCGTATTTGCGCAGCAACACGCCCTGTTTCGCCAGTTCCGGGTAAGCGGCAGCGATGCCAACAATGTTGCGCTTCGCGACATCCGAATCAAAACCGAACAGCAGGTCAGGCGCAGAGAGATGGAAGAAATGCAGCGCGTGCGATTGCAGTATCTGCCCGTAGTGCATCAGCCTCCGCACCTTCTCCGCCGTCGGCGTGAGCGTCGCCCCCACGATCATGTCCATCGCCTTGGATGCGGCAATATGATGGCTCACAGGACAGATGCCGCACAGCCGCTGCACCATCACCGGCGCTTCCCATAAAGGCCGTCCCTGGATGAATTTTTCGAAGCCGCGGAACTCGACGATGTGCAGCCGCACCTGATGCACGCGGTCGTTCTCGTCCAGCAGCAGCGTAACCTTGCCGTGGCCCTCCACTCGCGACACCGGTTCGATCGCAACGCGGCGCAGGTTTCCCGGGTGGGCGGCGGTTTCCAGTTCAGAGTTCATTTACACCCCATTTCTGTCCACGAAAAACACGAAAGGCACGAAATGAAACATGGCAGAGATTTTTCGTGCTTTTCGTGTATTTCGTGGATGAATGTTTTTAATCATACTTAATCAACCCATGCCCCAACTCGGGCGTCTTGCCTGCAATCAGGTCGGTGAGAAATTTCCAGATCGCGTCGCCCGAGGGCGGGCAGCCGGGGATGAAGTA
>JACREA010000165.1 GCA_016218465.1 Nitrosomonadales bacterium
CGCCATCGTGGAAAAACGCGAGATACCCCAGTCGCGCAAACGCCACTGCACTTTCTTTTCACCCAGGTCTTTGGTGGCGAGATCGGTGGCAATGGCGTCTACGGCTTGCTCAGAAGCCAGCCCAGTGTATTTACCGGAGTTTATGCAGACACCATCTTTAGTGGCATACCATTCTTGCCAGTGGTCGGTGGTGAAAGGCGAAATCCCCCCTTCGCCCCCCTTTTTCAAAGTGGGGTTACCAGCCGTTCCGCACATCTCTCCCCCCTTTGCAAAAGGGGGGTTGGGGGGGATTTGAATGGACTGCTTGATCGGCAGCCCAAATTTTTTCGCAAACTCAAAATCCCGCTCATCATGCGCAGGCACCGCCATAACCGCACCATCGCCGTAGCTCATCAGTACATAGTTTGCCACCCACACCGGCACTTGCTCACCGGTGAGCGGATGCACCACCTTGAGGCCGGTGTCCACGCCTTCTTTTTCCATGGTCGCGATGTCGGCTTCCATCACCGAGCCATGCTTGCACTTGTCGATGAAAGCAGCCAGCACAGGATTGTTTTGCGCGGCATGTGCCGCCAGCGGATGCTCGGCAGCCACGGCGCAGAAGGTCACGCCCATGATGGTGTCAGCGCGTGTGGTGAATACCCACAGTTTGCCGTCGTTGATTGGCACTCCAGATGCATCGCGGATGTCATGCGTAAAGGCGAAGCGCACGCCGACGCTCTTGCCGATCCAGTTGGCCTGCATGGTCTTCACCCGCTCAGGCCAGCCCGGCAGCTTGTCGAGATCGGTCAGCAACTCTTCGGCGAGCTGGGTGATGCCGAAGTAGTAGCCGGGAATCTCGCGCTTCTCAACCAGCGCGCCGGTGCGCCAGCCGCGCCCGTCGATCACCTGTTCATTGGCCAGCACGGTCTGGTCTACCGGATCCCAGTTCACCACCTGCGTCTTCTTGTAGGCGATGCCCTTCTCCAGCATGCGCAGGAACAGCCACTGGTTCCACTTGTAATAATCCGGCTTGCAGGTCGCCAGCTCGCGCGACCAGTCGATGGCGAAGCCCAGCGATTTCAGCTGCTGCTTCATGTAAGCGATATTGTCGTCTGTCCACTTGGCGGGCGGCACCTTGTTGGCTATCGCAGCGTTTTCCGCAGGTAGGCCGAACGCATCCCAGCCCATCGGCTGCAACACATTGTAGCCACGCATCTTGTGCCAGCGCGCCAGCACGTCGCCGATGGTGTAGTTGCGCACATGGCCCATGTGCAGCTTGCCCGACGGGTAGGGGAACATCGACAGGCAATAATATTTTGGCTTGCCGGATTGTCTGGTGGCGCGGAATGCCTGGCGGCTATCCCAGTGTTGTTGCGCCTGTTGTTCGATGGATGCCGGCTGGTAACTAGGTTGCATGATTTCGCGAGTTGAGGTCAGTTTTTTGAATGCGGCATTATAGCGGCATCGCCTTTTTCGCGCGCTAAGCTGATTCAATTCTTCGATTAACCCGGCAAGCTTAGTGGCTGGGTAGGGGGCTTTGCTATAGAATTACACTCAATACTATATTCATAATCTCCAGGAGAATCACCATGTCGAGCAAGAACCCTGTTATCGCCGTCACCGGTTCTTCGGGTGCGGGAACCACTACGGTCAAACTGGCCTTTGAAAATATCTTCCGCCGCGAAGGAATCAAAGCTGCGGTCGTCGAAGGCGACAGTCTGCACAGCCTGGACCGCATGGCATTCCGCGCTGCCGCTGCCGAGGCAGCCAAAGCAGGCAACAATTCATTCAGTCACTTTGGTCCGGGTTCCAACCATTTCGACAAGATCGAGGAAATGTTCAAGAAGTATGGCGATACCGGCATGTGCAAGCGCCGCTACTACGTGCATAGCGAAGAAGAAGCCGAGAAACACAATAACCATTTCAAGTTGACCGACCTGAAGCCGGGCACATTCACCCCGTGGGAAGACATCGAGGCGAATACCGACCTGTTGTTTTATGAGGGCCTGCATGGCTTGGTCGCCGACGGCAAAATCGATGCCGGCAAGTATGTCGATTTGGGTATCGGTGTAGTGCCGGTGGTTAACCTCGAATGGATACAAAAGATACACCGCGATGCAGCAGAACGCGGCTATACGGCTGAAGCGACAGTGGATACCATCCTGCGCCGCATGCCCGACTACATCAAATATGTCACCCCCCAATTTTCGCGCACCCATATCAACTTTCAGCGCGTAGCCACGGTGGATACCTCCAACCCGTTCATCGCGCGCGACATCCCGACGCTGGATGAAAGTTTTGTAGTGATACGTTTCCGCAATCCCAAGGGCGTGGACTTTCCTTACATGCTGACCATGATTCCCAACTCCTTCATGTCGCGCGCCAACACGCTGGTTGTACCCGGCGGAAAAATGAGCTATGCGATGGAAATCATCCTCGCGCCGATCATTAACAAATTGATTGAGAGCAAGAAGAAGTAGGCTTATGTATTTGCGAAAGCGGGGCAGTTAAAGACCTGCGCACCGATTACGTAGTCGACACTGCCGAAACTCGTTTTCTGCCGACTTGGAGGATTTCAACCCAGCTAGTTTGAAGCAAGGAGTGTGATGTTCAAACTTTTTTTCCCAAGGCCGCTAACAAATCTCGGCGAATCTCGCTTCGCCCAATGCCAGAGGCTTGGTATTTTTCTCCGTTAGGGTCTAAATCCATACACGACTGCATTAACTCGGAAAGACCCGCCATCGAGAAATTGTTTGCATTAATTGGCCTGTCAGAAAGCAATTCCTTTAGCACATCAAATAAGGCCTGAACCCCTACCGTTTTGAAAAGGTAGGAACCTTGTCCGGCGCCAGCCCATACCGTTTCTTTTACTGCGCCAAAGTAATTACATAACAAATCATAAATACCTTTGTCGTTTCCTTCCAAGTAAAGCTGCCGGAGAGGTAGAGACTTGACTGGACTCAAACTCTCTCTACCAAGATCACGATTTTCCTTGCGACGTACCGTGTTCCGATCTTCCTTGGGATTCCTTGAAATCAATCTTAAGATGCCATCTACCACGGTTGCCATAGATATCCTCACTTGACCAACTTGACGAGCATCATCTTCGGAAAACAACTTCTCCGAGTCGGCGGCTGGAAATATTGAACGAACAAGTGGGGAGTTACTCTCTGTGTTCAGCAATCTTGCAAGGTATACAGCAAGAGTTTCTGGTGACCAATACTTGGCTGGTCGTTCATCTACATCAAAACCAAAAAGTTCATATGCCAAACTTCGGTCAACCTTCTTTTGATTAAAGTTGATAGTTGCAAACACGTAAGCATGGTATGGCGTTGGCAATTCAAGAAAAACCACGCAAAGCAGCTCCATCGAACGTTCTGCTGCATCTTGGGGCAGTTTGTCAAAAGCATGTAAGCGGTGCTGCCCATCGATAATTGAAGCAGTTTGTAATTCCAGCGAAGGAATGAAAATCTTCCAGCGACCTTCACTATCCTCTTCTGCACGCCAACGTTGCGGCTCATCATTTATGTAAAGGCCATCTTGGCTGTAGTTTGCAGCCAAGATAATTGCA
>JACREA010000022.1 GCA_016218465.1 Nitrosomonadales bacterium
GAAATCGACAAGGGGCACGATATCCTTCTGGAAATAGACTGGCAGGGCGCGGCGCAAGTGCGGCGCCTGTTTCCGGAGTGCATTACCGTTTTCATCCTTCCTCCTTCCCTGGAGGCTCTGGAGCAACGCCTGAAGGGGCGCGGCAAAGACAATAATGAGGTGATTACAAAGCGTATGGCTGCGGTGCGTGAGGATGTCGCTCATGTCGCAGAGTTTGATTATGTTATTATCAACGACAACCTGAATGAGGCGTTGCGTGAATTGAATGCTGTAGTGCTTGCCACCAGAGTTCGCCGCGCAAGCCAATTAATCCGTCATCAGGCCTTAATCAACCAATTACAGAACCCGGAGTAAGTCATGGCACGTATTACTGTTGAAGAATGTCTCACTAAAGTCCCAAATCGTTTTGAACTGACACTGGTCGCCGCTTATCGCGCGCGACAACTATCCAATGGGGCGGCCCATCTGGTAGAAAACGTCAAGGACAAACCTACCGTTGTCGCGCTACGTGAAATCAGCGAAGGCAAGGTTGGCAAGGAAATACTCAATCGCGGACAGGCGTAATCCAGACCGGGCATAATTGACGTGATTTTAAATGGCCGACGCAGATCTGCTGATCGAGGAACTTTCCACCTATCTTAAACCGAAGGATGTCGAGCGTGTCCGCGTGGCGATTGAATTCAGCCGAGCCGCACACCAAGGCCAGATGCGCCAGTCCGGCGACCCGTATGTTTCCCACCCGATTGCAGTAGCGCGCGTATTAACTCCGCTGCATATCGATGCGCAAGCCATCATCGCCGCGCTGCTGCATGATGTGGTGGAGGACACTGATGTCACTTCCGAACAAGTCGCCGAAAAATTCGGCAAACCCGTTGCGGAACTGGTTGATGGCCTGAGCAAATTGGACAGGATCCAGTTCGAGACACGCGAAGATGCCCAAGCGGAAAATTTCCGCAAAATGCTTCTGGCAATGGCGCGCGATGTGCGTGTCATTCTCATCAAGCTGGCTGATCGCCTGCACAACATGCGCACGCTTGAGTCCATGGCACTTGACAAGCGTGAGCGTATCGCCCGCGAGACCATGGAAATCTATGCGCCGATTGCCAACCGCCTCGGCCTGAATGATTTCCGCCACGAGCTGCAGGATCTGAGCTTCAAGCACCTGCATCCAAATCGCTACTCGGTATTGTCCAAGGCGCTCAAGGTGGCTCGCGGCAATCGTCGCGAAGTGGTCAGCAAAATACTTGATGCGATCCGGCAAAAACTTGCCGATGCCAACATCCAGGCTGATGTAACGGGCAGGGA
Organism: Nitrosomonadales bacterium; assembly: GCA_016218465.1. GTDB lineage: Bacteria > Pseudomonadota > Gammaproteobacteria > Burkholderiales > Gallionellaceae > Gallionella. The sequence goes on from JACREA010000022.1 coordinate 1,306, forward strand.
AAAGGATATCTACAGCATCTACCAGAAAATGCAGAGCAAGTCCCTGGCCTTTGCCGAGGTATTGGACATCTATGGCTTTCGCGTTCTGGTCAACGATTTTGCTTCCTGTTACGTGGCACTTGGCTTGCTTCATGGCCTGTACAAACCAATCCCCGGCAAATTCAAGGATTACATCGCCATTCCCAAAATGAACGGGTATCAATCGTTGCACACCACGTTATTCGGTCCATTCGGCACACCCATTGAAATCCAGATTCGCACCCATGAGATGCACAAGATCGCCGAGGCAGGTGTCGCTTCGCATTGGCTATACAAAAGCGGCCATGATTCGATCAATGACCTGCATAAGAAAACCCACCAATGGTTGCACGAATTACTGGAAAGCCTGAGCCAGAGCGCCGATTCTTCTGAATTTCTCGAGCACCTTAAAGTGGATCTGTTCCCAGATGAGGTATATGTGTTTACGCCCAAGGGCAGAATACTCTCGCTTCCGCGAGGTGCGACTGCGGTGGATTTTGCCTATAGCGTGCATACCGACATCGGCAATCGCTGCATTGCCGTCAAGGTGAACCACGAACTTGTGCCGTTACGAACCGAACTCAGAAACGGTGACCGTGTGGAAGTCATTACCGCGCCGAATGCCAAGCCCAATCCGGCGTGGCTTAGCTATGTAACCACCAGCAGGGCGCGCAGCAACATCCGGCATTTCCTCAAAACCATGCAATCGGGCGAAGCCGCGAAACTCGGCGAACGCATGCTCAACCAGGCGTTGAACGCGCTGGGTATAAAACCCCAAGACATGGATGAAGCGCACTGGAACAGGTTGCTCAAGGACACCGGTGTGAGAACGCGCGAGGAAATTTTTGCCGATGTCGGCCTGGGGCGGCGCCTCAACATGGTAGTAGCGCGACAGCTGGCGCGCATCGGCGATGCGACAACCGGTGAAGTAACCAGTAACGCCGTGATCACGATACAAGGCACGGAAGGTATGGCAGTTCAGTTCGCCCAGTGTTGCCGCCCGATCCCTGGCGACCCGATCATCGGAGTGATTAAGAGCGGGCAGGGACTGGTAGTGCATACCCACGACTGCCCAACTTTGCGCAAGGGACGCAGCGGCGCGGAACAATGGCTGGATGTGGTATGGGACAAGGATATCAACCGCCCCTTTGATGTCAGCATCAAACTGCTGGTTGCGAACCGGCGCGGCGTTTTGGCAAAAGTTGCTGCAGCGATCGCCGAGGCGGAAGCCAACATCGAAAATATCAATTTTACTCATGAAGGCGATTACTCCGGCCTGCATTTCACGCTTGAAGTAAATAACCGCCTGCACCTCGCCAATGTGATACGCAATCTGCGCAAGGTAGCGGAGGTTGAGCGAATCATCCGGGTGAAGAACTCGGCAGGATGAAGCAGGGTCAGATGGCCGCTCACACGCGAATGATAGAGTAGAATGGCCAAGAAAAATTAACTTGGTGATACTCTGCGCAAGGATATAGATTCATTTCATGAAATGGCGGTATGTACTTTACGTGTGTCCCGAAACAGTTTCTGACTTTTCATATTTCTCAAAAATTCTGTAATTGTTTATGTTCCCTCGTCTTTTGGCATTCTTTTTGGCGGAGTTAACCCTCGCAGCCTGTTCCGCACCTGTCCCTGTCAAACCGGCAAATTTTCCCCGCGACAATTACGCTTACGCGCAAAGCTACCTAGCCTGGCTGATCGAAAAGGAAATGGCCGACAACAACATTACCGGCTTAAGCATTGCATTAGTGGACGATCAAAAACTGGTATGGTCATCCGGCTTTGGCTATAGCGATGCGGAGAAGAAGATTCCTGCCACACCCAGAACCGCCTATCGCATGGGTTCCATCGCCAAAGTTATTACCGCAACTGCTGCGATGCAAAAAGCGGAGCGCGGAGAGATGAACATCGACCAACCTCTGTCGCGCTACTTGCCGGAATTTTCAATCAAGTCGCGCTTTAACAGCACGGAGCCAATCACTCCGCGCAACATCATGTCCCATCACTCCGGACTGCCAGCCAATTTTCTAAAAGGCATGTTGAGCAAAAATTCGAAGTATTTCACGACGCTGGTCAATGATGTGCAGGATGAATACGTAGCCTATCCGCCCAATTTCGTGTTTGCTTATTCCAATCTTGGCATGACTTTGCTGGGAGCGGCCATCGAACGAACCAGTAGCCAGGACTACAATCAACACATACAGCAATCCTTGTTCGAACCGCTGGGAATGCGCGACTCCTATTTTTCTTCCCAGCCCGAGCTCAAGGGTTATAGCGATGGCAAAGTGTCGGAGTTTTTGACGTTGCGCGACCTGCCCTCCGGCGGACTGGTGTCCAACGTTGAGGATTTAAGCAGCTTCATGAAGATGGTATTCGCCGGTGGACGAACAGGCAATCAACAAATACTCAAACCGGAAACGCTGGCAGAGATGTTTCGCCCCCAGAATGATCAAGTACCTCTGGATATCAACATGCGTATGGGCTTGGGGTGGATGCTTGATAGCTCGGAAATTGAGGGCGGAGGTGTCGTTGCAAACCACGGCGGCTCGTTGCTGAACTTTCACAGCGAATTAAAAATACTGCCAGAGCACAAGTTGGGTGTGGTGGTGGCTGCCAATTCAGCCAGTGCACATAGTGTCGTCAATAAAATAGCCGCAGAAGCTCTGAAATTATTACTGGAAGCAAAAACCGGTATCGTACAACCGGAAAAACATAGAGCCGCTGCTTCTGGCCTTGTAACAGCAGATGCCATTAGCGCTGGCTATTTCGACACCATAGTTGGTGTAGTCAAGGTTGATACCCGGTTTGGCAACCTCAATGCCGAACTGATGGGGTACAGCTTTCAGCTTGCGCCGCAGAGCGATGGATGGTTCGGGGTCAAATTCAACCTGTTAGGTCTGTTCCCTATCAGTTTCAGTCCTTTGGATGACATCCGCCTGGCCATGACCAGGATCGGGGGCCGTGAAGTCCTGGTGGGCAGCATGGGTAATGAAACTACGTTGCTGGGCGAAAAATTGCAGCCATCTTCAGCTCGTGAGGTGCTGATTGATTACGTCGGCAAATACGAATTGGTCAATCAGGGTATGGGATTGACTCCGACCAGTCTGTCGTTAAATTACGAAGATGGCATGTTCATCGCGGAATGCACCTTCGCTCAAATGCCAAATATGGTGTTCCGTGTTGGGATCAACCCCATATCTGAATCCGAAGCGCTGATTTCCGGCTTGGGTTCAAGTCGTGGCGAAACCGTCCGCTTGTACAAAGATAAAACTGAGAAACACATGTTATTTTCAGGTTTGGATATGCGCAAAATCAACTAAGAGCTTCGAGCTTCCCAACTTCAGAAGTCTCATGAAGCTGCAATTTCCATCCCTGCCTGCCCTAACCGCCAGTAATGCGTGTTCGGTGAAGACATTTCCTCAAAGCTTGAAGCAGTAATAAAACCTGCCGGTGGAGAAGTGCATGGCGCAAGGCGAATCCAATGGCTCAGGCTCGGGTTTTCTTCCTCGACCCAGCCGAGCAACATTCCGCTTCGCCCAGCCTGTCGGCAGGCCAGCATCGCCAGATCCATTGAATTACGCGCTATAACAACGCTAGCGTCCCCCTGCCAGTTCAACGCCCCCGCAAGGGCAGGCAATATCTGGCTGGCCTGGCTTTGCAGAAAACTGAATGGCAGAGGCAAGTCTTCACGGTTTTGTTCCAGCACTTGCGATATTGCCGAAACCGGGCCGCGCGAACTGCATACCCGCAGCAATACATCCTTGTGCAGTTCATTTTCCTTCGCAATATCAAGACAACCAATCGCGCCATAAAGCGCCAGCTCTGCCAAGATGCCAATGCGCCGGGGACGATATCCCAAGCGCGTAGCCAGTTGGTCGCGCCAGCCTTCCGGAGGCGGATCGGCGGATGTTC
>JACREA010000170.1 GCA_016218465.1 Nitrosomonadales bacterium
AGCGAGGATGGCGAGAGCATACGCCGCCGCCGCTGCTGCCTGACCTGCGATAAACGCTTCACCACGTATGAAACGGTGGAACTGCGCATGCCGCAGATAGTTAAGCAGAACGGTATGCGCAGCGAGTTTGATGAAGAGAAGCTGCGCACCAGTTTCAAACGTGCATTGCACAAACGCCCGGTCTCTGCGGAGCTGGTGGACGCGGCGATAGACCATGTCACGCAGAAACTGTATGCGTCGGGCGAACGCGAAATCGGCTCACGCCAGGTCGGCGAGATGGTGATGAAGGAATTGCTGAAGCTCGACAAGGTGGCCTACATCCGCTTCGCATCGGTGTATAAAAGTTTTCAGGATGTGGGCGATTTCGCCGAAGCGGTCGAGGCAGTGCGCAAGTCGCCGGCGCGCCGCAAACCAAAAACAAATTAGCCACGGATTAACACGGATGATTACGGATAATCAATTTATTGAAAGGGACGTGCCGTATGCTCGGAAAAGAAACGAAAAAACTCGTGGCGACAAGAGTTTTTTCTGTGTAAATCCGTGCCCATCAGTGGCTAGTTGCCGTTTTCTGAATTAACGATGCTTACCTCGCAGGATAGCGTGTGGATGGCACAGGCGCTGCGACTAGCAGAGCTGGGTTTGTATGGCACCAGCCCGAACCCGCGCGTTGGTTGTGTATTGGTATATGGCGAAAATATCGTGGGTAGCGGCTGGCATCAACATGCCGGTGAACCACATGCCGAAGTGTATGCTTTGAGTGAAGCTGGCAGGGCGGCGCGTGGTTCAACAGCTTATGTGACGCTGGAACCATGCAGCCATCACGGGCGTACGCCGCCCTGCGCCGAGGCCTTGATCGAGGCAGGCGTGGCGCGAGTGGTGGTTGCGGTACAAGACCCGAATCCGCAAGTGGCGGGTGAGGGCATCGAAAAATTGCGCGCGGCTGGAATTGTTGTTGAATGCGGTTTGATGGAAGCCGAGGCGCGTGAGCTGAATGCCGGTTTTTTCGCGCGCATGACGCGCGGCACGCCGTGGGTGCGCAGCAAGATTGCCATGAGTCTCGATGGCCGCACAGCACTGGCGAACGGCGTCAGCCAGTGGATCACCGGAGAGGCCGCAAGGCGGGATGTGCGGCGCTGGAGGGCGCGCTCTTGCGCGGTATTGACCGGCATCAATACGGTGCTGGCGGATGATGCGCAATTGAATGTGCGCGATATGGAAATATCGCGCCAACCGTGGCGCGTGGTGCTGGACAGCAGGTTACGCATGCCGCTGAATGCGCGCATCCTGCAAAATTGCGAACGCGGCAACGTGCTGATCTACACCGTATCGCACGATGCCGGAAAAATTGCGGCGCTGGAAAAATCCGGTGCAACGGTCTGTGTTATGCCGTTTGGCAAGGGCCATGTGGACTTGCCAGCCGTGCTGAATGACTTAGCCAAGCGCGGTTGCAATGAAGTGCTTGTGGAAGCGGGCAGCACTCTGAACGGCGTATTGTTGCGTGCGGGGCTGGTGGATGAATTGTTGTTGTATGTCGCGCCGCAGTTGCTGGGCGATGCGGCGCGCGGCATGGCGCAACTGGGCGAGCTGACGCGTCTGGATCAGCGCATTAATCTCAAGTGGCAGGATGTACGGCAGGTCGGGAATGATTTGCGTATAACGGTAAAGGTGGATTATGTTTAGTGGAATAATTGCCGACATCGGCAGTATCAATCAGGCGGATGACCGCAATGGCGGGTTGCGTCTGGCAATCGCTACCAAAGCACTGGATTTAAGCGACGTGCAGATCGGCGACAGTATTGCGGTAAACGGAATATGCCTGACGGTGATTGAGCATACCGCCGATACCTTTACCGTCGAAGTGTCACGCGAAACGTTGAATTGCACCGTCGGGCTGGATGCCAAGGGCGCGCCGGTTAACCTTGAAAAGGCCCTGTGTCTGGCCGACAGGCTCGGCGGGCATCTGGTCAGCGGGCATGTCGATGGTGTCGGCGAAGTTATCGAGTTTACCGACTTGGGCGAAAGCTGGAAGCTTGTGGTGCGCGTGCCGCAGGCGCTGGCGCCAGCATCGCAGGATTTGACAAAGTTCATCGCGATCAAAGGCTCGATCACTATCAACGGCGTGAGCCTGACCATCAACCAGGTGAGCGGCAACGAGTTCAGCGTGAATCTGATACCGCACACGCTGACGATGACCAACCTAAAATATTTGCACGCGGGCAGCCGGGTCAATCTCGAAGTTGATTTGATCGCGCGCTATGTGGAACGAATGATGCAGGCACAAATATGACCGATATAGCTCCGATACAAACAATCATTGCGGAAATGCGCGCCGGGCGCATGGTCGTGCTGGTGGACGAAGAGGACCGCGAAAATGAAGGCGACCTGGTATTTGCCGCCGAATTTGTTACGCCGGAATTGGTCAACTTCATGGCCATGCATGGCCGCGGTTTGATTTGCCTGACGTTGACCGAAGCGCATTGCAAACAATTGAACCTGCCCTTGATGGTGCGCGACAATGGTTCGCCGCTTGGCACCAATTTTACGGTGTCCATCGAAGCGGCGTCAGGCGTGACTACCGGCATCTCCGCAGCTGACCGTGCACGCACCATTCAGGCGGCATCTAACCGCAACGCACGGCCAACCGACATCGTGCAACCCGGCCATATTTTTCCGCTGATGGCACAAAACGGCGGAGTGCTGGTGCGAGCCGGGCATACCGAAGCGGGCTGTGATCTGGCGCAATTGGCCGGCCTGACACCGGCAGCGGTCATCTGCGAAATCCTCAAGGATGACGGGGAGATGGCACGGCTGCCCGACCTGATTGAATTTGCGAAGCAGCATCAACTCAAGATCGGTACGATTGCCGATTTGATCGAATACCGCAGCCATAACGAGAAACTGGTTGAGCGGGTGGCGCGGCGCAAGGTGCAAACCGCGTACGGCGAGTTTGATCTGGCGACTTATGTGGACAAGACCACTCAGCGTACCCACCTGG
>JACREA010000167.1 GCA_016218465.1 Nitrosomonadales bacterium
GGCGAACCGGATTTTGATACGCCGCAACACATCAAGGACGCGGCCATCGGCGCAATCAATAAAGGCTTCACCAAATATACCGCCGTCGGGGGCACGCCCTCGCTCAAGGCTGCGGTCATCGCCAAGTTCAAGCGCGATAACGGGCTGGACTATACGGCGAAACAGATTCTGGTTTCCTGCGGCGGCAAGCAGAGTTTTTTCAATCTCGCGCTTGCCTTCATCAACCCCGGCGACGAGGTTATCATCCCCGCCCCTTACTGGGTGTCCTATCCCGACATAGTGCTCATCGCGGAAGGCAAGCCGGTGATCGTGCAGGCGGGCATCGAGCAGGGCTTCAGGATGACCGCCGCGCAACTTGAAGCAGCGATCACCCCGAAGACGAAAATGGTGGTGATCAACAGCCCGAGCTACCCGTCCGGCGCGGTGTACACCCTTGAGGATCTGAAGGCATTGGGCGAGGTGCTGCGCAAGCATCCCAACATTCTCATCGCCACCGACGATATGTACGAGCATATCGCGCTGACCGATACGAAATTCTCAAATATCCTGAACGCCTGCCCCGACCTCTATCCTCGCACGATGGTGCTGAATGGCGTGTCCAAGGCCTATTCGATGACGGGCTGGCGCATCGGCTATGCGGCGGGGCCGGAAAACATCATCACTGCGATGGAGAACGTGCAGTCGCAAAGCACCTCGAACCCGACTACGATCTCGCAGGTGGCGGCGGAAGCGGCACTGAACGGTGATCAGGGTTGCATCACGCCGATGCTCAAGGCATTCCGCGAACGGCATGTGTTCGTGGTGAATGAACTGAACAGGATACCCGGTGTGAAGTGCATCATGGCGGGCGGCGCGTTCTATGCCTTCCCGGATATGCGCCAGGCGATTGCAAGGCTGCATCAACGCGGCACGATCAAGGCAGCGACCGACATCGCGTTCTCCGAATACCTGCTGGAACAAGGTGGGGTGGCCGTGGTGCCCGGCTCGGCCTTCGGAAGCGAGGGATATATTCGCCTGTCGTTCGCCACGTCGATGGAAAACCTCAAGGAAGCGCTGGAGCGTATTTCGAGAGCGCTATCATGAGATTTCGGCGGAGACTAACCTTCAGGTTATGCCGGAACCACAATCTCAAGCAGGCGCTGGCACGGATGCACAAGGCGATTGCCTGAGCAACCATCAATGGCGTACTTGCAACATGGACGCACACCATAAGTTTCGCACCGTAACCTCGCTCAGGTATTTATTCTTCTCCGGCCTGGCCGGTTTGATTATCGGTTTGCCTGCACCAGCCTGATGGCCGGCAGCGTTGTATTGCATATCCAGCGCACATGCCGCCGATGCCGCAACACCGCGCACGGTAACGCCTCGCGGCCCGCTCGGCGAAGATGAGAAGGCGAACATAGCACTGTTCAAGTCGGCCTCACCATCGGTTGTGCATATCACCACGCTCGAGTACGCACGCGATTTTTTCTCGCTCGATGTCATGCAAATTCCGCGCGGAACGGGAAGCGGTTTCGTCTGGGATGAACAAGGACGCATCGTCACCAACTTCCATGTGATCCAGGATGCAAATGCGGCAACCATCACACTCCATGACCAGAGCACCTGGAAAGCCCGCATGGTAGGCGCTTTTCCCGACCGCGACCTGGCGGTGCTGCAAATTGATGCTCCCCGCGAAAAGCTCAAGCCCATTCCCATCGGCACCAGCCGCGACCTTGTCGTCGGCCAGCGTGTCTATGCCATCGGGAATCCCTTTGGCCTCGACCAGACCCTCACCACCGGTATCATCAGCGCGCTTAACCGTGAGATAGAGTCGGCCACGCAGCGCAAGATACGCGGCGTAATCCAGACCGATGCGGCCATCAATCCTGGCAATTCGGGCGGCCCGCTGCTCGATTCCGCCGGGAGGTTGATCGGGGTGAATACCTCGATCTTCAGCCCATCCGGCGCATCAGCAGGAATCGGGTTTGCGATACCTGTTGATGAGGTAAACCGCATCGTTCCCCGCTTGATCAGGGACGGCAAATTCGAGCGCCCGGTGCTCGGAGCACAGTACGCCCCGGAACAGTTCCTACCGGCGCTTGGCCTGAAAAAGGGCGTAGCCGTGCTTGACGTGGTGCAGGGAGGACCTGCGGGAATTGCCGGCCTGAAACCGTTCTACCGGAATTCATCTGGAAACATCGTGGTCGGCGATGTCATTGTCGCCATCGACGACCGCGTAATCGAGAATACAGACGATTTGTTTGAAGCCCTGGAAACGCACCAGTCCGGAGATACAGTCAGCCTGACCGTAATGCGTGGAAAAAAACAAGTGAAGCAACGCCTGACGGTGAAGCTGGCTTCACCTGATTAAGCAGCCGGCCAAGGCCAGTGAATATGCTGGGCAGATACAGCACCTTATTGGACAAGGCGTAAAGTGGGGCTGTCAATCGCGCCGCCGATTTGCAGATCAGCCGGCTTCGTCGCTTCCTGTAGCAACAGCTTGGCGTTCATGCTGCCGGAAATTTGTTGCTTGTCGAAATCCAGTGAAGCGTTCGCATTCAACACATCCGTAGTGACTTTAATTTGTTTGAAGTGAAGTGCGTTGTTGCTATACGTAACGATGCCGCTGAGCTCATCGAAGTGCGTCCTGCCGCCAGGCAAATGCTCCCTGCTGCGCGTACGGGCAGTCGCAACGATGTCCATGCCGCTAATCATCCCGTTCTTGGCCGTGAAGCTTCCATCCAGCGTCGCCGAGTCAGCAAGACCAGCCAGACCTACCGCCGACAGTTTAAATCGCGCCGCGCCTTCAACGTTGCCCTCCAATAACCTGTTCAGGCGCTGCATAGGAATTGATTTAGCCACCATGGTTCCCTGCGCGCGCCAGCCCGAGCGCCAGTCGATGCTCGCATTTCCCTGCAAAATACCCCCAACAATCCTGCCATCAAATTCGCTGATCGATAAGTCGTTGCTGCTTAACATACCCTTCGCGGTCAACTCCTCAAACTGCCAATTCGGCAGCAAAGGCAGAGCGCTGTCACGCAATGTTATGGTAGCTTGCAGCTTGTTACCCGGAGCGGCGCTGAGATCCAGCTTGTATTTGCCGTCACTCGAGCGCAGATTGGCTTTGGTGAATTCACCGATCTGATTGAATTCCAGCGCGCCTTCAACACCGGATAATTTCACAGCATCCGCATCCAGCGTGCCGCGGCTGATCACCATGCGTGCCACCGGATATTGAGTGTCAGCAGCCAGTTGCTGGATCCATGCAGAAACCTTTTGCAGTCCCGCGCCACTTACCTTGACTCCCTGAAACTCAATACTGTCGATAGGCTTTGCCTCAATGATCAGCCCCGCAATGGCGAAATTTATTTGAGCCTGCTCCGTTTGAAATTGCTTCACGTCGCCAATATATATTTCACTCAGATCCAAACGCGGCACAGGCAGAATACGCCCGGACAAGTATCCAATATGCACCGGTTGATGTAATTTTGCGGACAATAATTTTTCGATCGGGGGGATATAGTCCCGTGTCGGCACTATATACGGTGCGACAAACAAAGCGCCCACCAGCAACACCAACAGGAACACGCCCAACTTGAACATGAATCCCACCAGCCTTCCCAAGGAAAATGGCTTGCGCCTGACTCTCGTAACCGGGGCTGCTTTGGCGACATGAGTTACAGGAACGGAATCGACAGAAAATTTAGCCTGCTTTGAGACTTGCTCCATTTCGGCTCTGGCGGCTTCAGCTTTGCGCTGTTCTGCTTCGGCATGAACTTTGGCTTGGGCCTCAGCATGTTGTTTGGTTGCCAGCGCTTCTTCCTCCATGCGCTTCTCGGTCTCGATACGCTCTTGGGTTGCGCGCTGAATTTCTTCCTTACTGGGCGTATCGCCGGCCGGTTTACTAGCGACAAATGGGTGGAGAGCTTCTTGTTGAACTGGCTGCCGGGGTTCTGCATGCCGAGCTGCTCTCGCAGCATCATCTGGTTGTTGTGCGGGGCTGGCCTTCTCTTTCGTTGGCGGCTCGACAGGCGGCTCAGGTATTTCGATCTTGAATGAGTCAAATGAGAATGTCTCTCGCTTGGGCGCAGGTGCAGGTTCAGTGGGACTGGCTTTTTGCGCAGGCTGTTCGACTTGATGCGGCTTGACCAAGGGCTGTGGCTCATCAACATGAAACGCGTCAAAAGCAAAGGTATCAGGTTTGGCCGCTGGAGGAGTTTCAGTGGTCTTCGCTTCTGCTTCTTTTCTGGCCCGCTTTTCAGCCTCTTCGCGTGCCCTGGCAGCTTCCCTCTCCTGCCTTGCAAGGCGTTCGGCAGTTTCGTGCGCTATCGCTGCCTCCCGTTCAGCCTTTCTGCGAGCAGCTTCGGCTTGTTGCAGAGCCTTGGCTTCCGCCTCAAGGCGAACCTTAACTGCTTGCTCGACCCTCAATCTTGCTGCTTCCGCTTCTTCCTTGGCGCGCTGCGCCGCCTCTTCGCGTGCATGGATTTCAGCCGCTTTCCGCTGCTTTTCACGCTCTGCTTCTTCCCGGATTCTGGCGGCTTCCTGCTCAGCTTTATGAAGTATGGCTTCGGCTTCCTGTTGCGCCTTTAATTTTGCTGCCTCGATTTCCTGTTTGGCTTTTGCTTTTGCTTCAGCCTCTGCCTTCAATTTTTCGGCATTCGCCGCCACCTCGCCCGGCTCCGATGCCGGCGCTTTCGAAGGAGTTGCGCTAAAACCGGACATAAAATCCAGATCGCCGGCACCTTCATCTACCGGTTGGGCTTTATGCGGTGTAACCATTTTGGTGGGGACTGACATCCTTGGCGGAACCGACATCCTGGGTGGCACAGGCATTTTGGGAATATTGCCAGACTTGGCTTTATCTACTATGTAACCATCCTTTTCCAACTCCTGAAGCATCGCTTCGAGGCCGGGCCGCAGGCTGGGCGCAGCGTGTTTGAAGATTTCACCGAAAGTTGCTTTCCCATCCACCATCAGCAAGGCGCGCTTGATGTCACCGGGAAGATGCATAGTCCTGCTGTGCATCTCATCCTCGCCCTTGCTGGTTCTGACAAAAATGGTCTTGTTATCCATATCTTATTTTAACTGATAGCACGCTGATTGGCATCGGTATCCGCCAGTATGGAAGGCTACCCGCGCATCAGGCCGGCAAGACAAGCAAAAGCGTTTCAGTCATCCCGATAGAATCCAATTTCAGGTTGACCGAGCAGTGCAAAATCACTATCATGCGCACCTCTTCATTCCCTGATAGCTCAGTCGGTAGAGCGACGGACTGTTAATCCGCAGGTCCCTGGTTCGAGTCCAGGTCGGGGAGCCAAACAATCTATGGAAATCTTCAGCAGAAACTTTCGCACAGCGGTCCTGTGTGCTGTGTAGTGGTATGCATCTGCCAACACCTCAACATGGTTTGAAGTTGTAGTGAAGTGTTGGCAGCGCTGGCTTTAATTGCGCATCTTCAAAAAATGCCACCCGAAGGTGGCATTATTCTTGATGTCTATTCGCCGGAAATCAAGGTTGAGTAGTTGGCGTCTCATGCAAATTTATTTTGATAGTAGCCTGCCGTTTGGCTTCAGCCAGATAGGCTTGGAACATTTCTTCGCCAGTCAATTGACGCAGTTGCTGAGCATAATGCGCGCGCTTCTCATCATTGACTGCTTCACCTTCCTTGATGGCATCAATACGTACCAGCATGTAGCCATTCTTCTGGGCAACTTCTGCACCAACATACTGCGGTAACTTGGCTGCATTCGCCTGAAATACTTGTCTCGCCAATCCGGCATCAAGAGAGCCATGTTTTCCACGAGTAACGGTCTCTGCATTACTCCATTTCAAATTCGGGTTGTTTCCACTCCGCAATTGTTCTAACACTTCCTTACCCTGTTTTATTGCCAGTTCTGTAGCCTCCTGGTGCAACAATTTTTGACGTATTACTTCCTGCACTTCGCTCAATGGACGCTCGGCGGCTGGCTTATATTCCAAAACACGGGCAGCAACCAGTGTATTTGTTGTCACCTCAATCGCGGCAGTATTGCGCTTGTTTTTTACAGCCTCGTCATTGAAAATTGCCTGCAACATTTTTGCCGTCCATGGCTCTCCGGAGGCCATCCCCTTGATTAACCATCCGCTCTGCTCAATTTTCGTATTAACCAGCTCGGCAGCAGGCTTCAAAGTATCGCTTTGCTCATATACAGTATTGCTGAATTTGTCCGCCAGTTCAGCATACTTATCGGCAGCTTTCTGCTGGCGCAGCTTGTTCACGATACCCTCACGAGCCTCTTCGAACGATAAAACCCTGGAAGGCTTGATCGAGGTCAGTCTGATGATGTGATAACCAAAATCCGACTTTACCAATCCGCTGATCTCACCTTCTTTTAAGGCAAAGGCCGCATCTTCAAATGGCTTTACCATCATGCCACGGCCAAAAAATCCCAGATCCCCGCCCTTCGCGGCAGAGCCTGGGTCCTGTGAATTAGCTTTCGCCAACTCGGCAAATCTGGCAGGATTTTGCTTGACTTGCTGCAGAAGTTCCCCGGCCTTCATCTTGGCTGCATTTTGTTCAGCTTGCGTGGCAGCTGCATTTACAGCAATCAAAATATGCGTCGCCTGGCGCTCTTCAGGTGTACCAAAATCATTCTGGTGCTCATCATAATATTTGCGCACTTCTTCCTGGCTTATCTCAACTTTCGTCATCAAATCATTTATTGAGAATCTCACATATTCGACTTTCGCCTGCTCCTGAACCTGGAACTCTTTTATATGTTGGTCGTAATATTCTTTCAACGCAGCCTCATCAACTTTTGCCTGTGCCAGGAAGGGTTGAGACAATATAGAAGAGACGCTTACCACCCGTTGCTGTTCATTCAGACGAATTATATTGTCCGCAACACTTTTTGATGCAAATCCATTTTGGATGTAAGCATCCTGCATATGCTGCCCAAACAGTTGATCACGCAAGCGAGCTTCAAACATCAATGGCGTCATATTCTGATTTCTCAGCGCTGTTTCATAGCGTTTCTTGTCGAACTTTCCATTTTCCTGAAAAGCTTCAATGCCATCAATCACCTGCGCCATCCGTTCATCCGTCACAAGCAATCCCGCAGTTTTCGCGCGCTCAGACAATAAACGCTGGGTGACCAAATTCTCCAGCACCGAACGCTTCATTTCCGGGTTATCTAACATCGCCGCATCAAAATTGTCACCAAGCTGTTGACGAAACCTTTCTTGCTGCTGGCGCAACGCTTTGCCAAACTCTTGTTGAGTAATTTTTGTGTCATTTACAGTGGCAACCACATCTGCTGATTTTCCAGAACGGTTATATGAATCAATTCCCCAGAATGCAAAAGGCAAAATGATTACAGCCAATACGATCTGTACCAATTTTTTATTTTCATGCACAAAGTCAAACATATTGATACCACCAAGCTAAATGATTTTGAAAAAACAGATGTAAAAAAGGCGAACTTGCGTTCGCCTATGTCTGGCGGAGTGGACGGGACTCGAACCCGCGACCCCCGGCGTGACAGGCCGGTATTCTAACCAACTGAACTACCACTCCAAAAACTATTTTGTTGGTGGGTGCTGACGGGATCGAACCGCCGACATTCGCCTTGTAAGGGCGACGCTCTACCAGCTGAGCTAAGCACCCCCCTGCAAAGA
>JACREA010000168.1 GCA_016218465.1 Nitrosomonadales bacterium
ATGCCTTATTCCGTGCGGAGCGCAAGAAAACATCACGCTGTGCAATCAACATTTCAATTTTTGAAATCTGACTCTGCACATCCGCAGCACTATTCACACTAAGTTGATCGCTGATACCCAGCACCTCACTATTGATAGAACTATCTTGTGGCGACCCGCCTGGCACGTCACTGGCTGCGTAACGCAATTTTTCCGCAAGCTGCTCCAGAGATGTCTTGGATTTGCTATCAGATGCAATGCTACTCAAACCTTGAACCTCGCCTTGCCATCGTATGTGTTTGCTTGGCCCAGAATACTGAGACGTGACATTACTAATCACATCTGTAGCTGCACGTAGCATCAGCCCACTAATGATGAATGTACCGACGGCGAATATATCCAGTGCCCAAGCCAACTTATCCATACCAAAAAGGGCAAGAACAAAGGCACCGGCTGTCAGCAGGAGCGTCCAGCCGGTAATAACGCCGAGCGGGCCAAGTGAAGCCATTTGAGCGGCATCACTGCCACTCTGGTTTTTCACAAGCATCGAAGGAACATAAAAAATGAATCCGACTGACAAAGCAAAAAACATAACTGACGTGATTGCCACATTACTCCACGATTTATCGGGCACCAAAACAGCAGCTATCGTCAGTACCATTGCGCTGGCGACTAATGCTGCAAGATTGAACATTCCCATAGAACGCATGATGAACCTCGTTTTTATTGTTAATTAGTCTGTAGAGATTCACCACAGGTGTTGCAGAATTTCGCTCCAACGCTCACATCGCTCCCGCATTTTTTGCATGAATTTGTCGTTTTTGTTCCGCATTCTGGGCAGAACTTAACGCCTTCAGGGATTGCCGACTTGCAGTTTCCACAATCGACGGGCATTGGCTTGCCACATCGGCGACACTGTTTTGCTTCGGTTGGGTTGTCTTCGCCACATGCAGGGCATGCATTGACTGGGTCGGCGCAATTTGGACAAAATCTCGACCCCTTTGGAATGACCGTGTTGCATTTATCACATGTCACCGTTGGTTGCTTAACTTCATTTGTAGCACCAGCAAGAGCATTGCCACAACTGCTGCAAAACTGCGTCCCTTGTACATTGGATGCATTACATTTTGCGCACACAATTTGTGGTGGAATCGCAGCAGGTTGAGTCATATTCGTCTGCATTTGTGGAGTTACCTGAGCAAACGCGCCGCCCATCGAGCCTCCTATTGCCATCCCCATTCCCATTCCCATGCCAGCCCCCATGATGTTGCCAGCAGTGCCCTCATTGCCTGCGGCGGTTTGCAACACATCAAAGCTGCGCTCCTGTTGATAGTTAAACCCAAGCAGCCCCATTTCTGTTCGCTTGGCTAATGCGGCTTTCAAGGTTATGACCGCTGAATCATCCTCTGGGACATTGATGGAGTGGATATTGAATTGCGCCAACCCAACGCCGTATTCCTCCATTGCTGGCGCAAGAGACTCCTTAAGCATATCGGAGAGTATTTCGAGCTGAGTTGAAATCTCTAAAACCGACACCCCATTTTTAATGATTACGTTTGCAATCCCGGACTTGATTTTTGTAGTAAAAATACCCTTGAAGTAATCTGATAGTGTAGCTACATCAAAACTAGGAAGCGTGCCAACCAGTTTGAGCAAGAACTTCTTGGCATCGATAATCCGAATACCATATTGTCCAAACGCCCTAACCGGAACCATGAGTTGATATTTAGGATCTTGGAGTTGAATTGGGTCTGGTGTTCCCCATTTAACATCAAGGTTCGAAGCGCGGTTGACGTACCAAACTTCCGCAGTGAAAGGAGATTTTCCACCAAACGGTATGCCAATCAGTGTGCGTAATAGTGGGATATTTTCGGTAGATAGGGTATGCCGCCCCGCACCAAATGGACCTTGATACACGCCACCTTTGACAAGGTACGCTTCCTGAGATTCATTAACGATCAACTGCGTCCATGTAGAAAGCTCCTGCGATGGAAATTTCCAAGCCAAAATGCTCGGATTGCCATCCCACTTAACAAGATCAATAACAGCCATAAATCAGTTCTATGAAATTAATTTAGTTTAATGAAGCATGTAACCCACTATTCCGCCTGCAATGGCCGATAAGAAAGCCAGAATCGCAATAGCCAGATTATTTGCTAGACGATGCTCTCCTTGCTGCAAACGCAGAGCTGCTAATCCGCTATTAATAACCTTCTCTTCCATGCGGATGTGCTCCTTTTTCTCCGAGTCTATTGGAGCACTAAAATCTACTTCGAGGATTTTCCAAATCCTTCCCTCTAGCTTTTCAATGCGCTCTTGACGCTCCCTTGAACGACACCAATTAGACCTCAGTACCTGAGTCGATTCCTTTTCTCCGCACATCACAATCTCCTCCTATAAATCCATTTATCAGGCAACGCAACTCTTGATGGTTCGACTTCACGGCTGCCACGCTGAAAAACAATTCGCCTCCGTACTTTTCTTTGCTAAGGCAATGGGCTACGCGCATTTGCGCAGTCCCACTTAAGCGCAGGGTTATGCTTACGCTGCATGAAGTGCCTCAAGAAAAACTTGGCGAGCAGCCTCTAACTCGGTGTGTACCTGAACCTGCGATAATGATTTTTCATTAGAAGCTCTTTCATGAAACTCAAGCCATTGATCGTATTTATTGCGGAGTGTTTGTAGCGACTCGTTCAAAGTTGGAGATGCTTTTTCTAGGGCTGAACGTAACTCTTGTAGAGACAGCAACTCAGGGTCATTGACTTTAATTTTTTGAGCGGCACATACTGCTGCAAAATGTAGGGCCTCTGCAATGCCTTGCTTTGTTTCTTCAATTGTGGGAATGAACTCCATTTCTTTCTCCTAAATGATGATTCGACTTCACACCTACCACAAGGGTAAAAAGTTCGACCTTGGTACATTTGGTGGTTCTGTAGCCTGCATATTGCGTTACAAGCAATAAATAAGTCAATAACATTGCGTTTTGAGTTATTGCGCATTGAGTAAGCTACACCGACACTCTCTCACCATGGGTATCGGAAAAACTATCAAACAATTGCGGCTAAAGAAGGGTTGGAGCCAAGAGGAATTAGCACATCGTGTTGGGACAACAACACCCAGCATTTCTCGAATCGAAACTGGCAAGCACGGTGCCAGCGATCAGTTAAAACAGCTTATTGCACAAGAATTCGGTCTCAAGGTGTCCGAACTGGTTGCGCTTTCAGAGGTTGATAAATCATCTGCAAAAATACCTGCAATGAGCAAAAGCGAAGAAGAGGAACAAACGCTGCTACGCTATTTTCGTAAAATGAAAATGGAAAAGCGTGAACTGTTCAAAACTATTGGAAGAATATTTTCCAGTCGATAACTTATAACACTCGCAAGGCGAATGTTCCTCGGGCGGATGAGCGTAGCGTTATCCCCCTTCACACTTCGTTCCGCTGTACCAAGCTGACCCTGGTTAGAGAAAGCAAAGGAAAGGGGCTGAATTGTTTTTGCTTGCAGCTGGCTCGAGGAGGATTGCGTTTTACCAAGGATAATTCCCCTAACCGTTAACGCACCATTCCGCTCCTCGTTTCGCTTTTGTAAAGAAACCACCCTTTCTATTTACTTTCAAACAGGCGTTTGATACGCTCGCTTTTTTCGAATATTCTCTGCCTTCCTAAACCGTGTTGCAGCGAATACCGCCAAGCAATTTATTGCGTGTCTCTGAAACAACCCTTAATTTCTATAGCGGAAAATCTCATGCATACCTTTACAAAACCCCTTATCCCTGTATTTTTTCTGATTGCACTGGCGACTGGTTGTAGTGGCGGCGATAAGCAGGCGGCGGGGCCCGGTGGTCCGGGTGCGGCAATGCCGCCGCCACCCGAAGTGGATGTGATTACCGTTACCGCGGGCAATGCGACACTTACCCAGGATTTGCCCGGACGGCTGCAGGCTTACCGCACGGCGCAAGTGCGCGCACGGGTTGAGGGTGTGATTGAAAAGCGATTATTTCAGGAGGGCAGCGAGGTGAAGGCGGGCGAATCCCTTTTTCAGATTGATGCTCGCACTTTTAAGACAGCGGCTGAATCGGCCAGGGCAGATCTGGCAATCGCCATGCAAACCCTCGAACGATACAATCCGCTGCTGAAAATCAGTGCGATTAGCCAACAGGATTATGATCTGTCCGCTGCCAAGGCAATGCAGGCAGAAGCTGCGCTGACCCGTGCGGAGGAAAGCCTGGAAAACGCCAGTGTCCCGGCTGCCATTTCCGGGCACATCGGCCGTGCGCTGGTGACTGAGGGTGCTTTCGTAGGCAAGAACGAAGCCACATTGCTGGCGACCATCGAACAGCTCGATCCTATTTATGCCAACTTCACCCAATCGGGATCGGACTGGTTGCGCCTGCAGCAGGCGATCAAGCAGGGCAAATTGAAACATGCCGAAACCGCAAAAGTAGAGTTGCTGTTCGAAGACGGCAGCATCTACCCGTTGCCCGGAAAAATATTTTTCACCGATATGGCGGTAGATGCCAGCACGGGTGCTGTTTCGATGCGCGCCCAATTTCCCAACCCCAAACGCGAATTGTTGCCCGGGATGTTTGTGCGCATCCGATTCCCGGAATCGGTGGCGGAAAACGCCATTCGGGTGCCGCAACGCGCCGTGCAAGCGTCCCCGCAGGGTCAGTTTGTGATGGTGGCAGGCGCTGACGGCAAGGTAGCGCCGGCGCCGGTGAAAACGGGCGGCATGGCAGGCGGGGACTTCATCATTGCCGATGGCCTCAAGGGCGGAGAACAAGTCATCGTGAACGGCTTGCAGAAAGCGCGTCCGGGCTCTGTGGTCAAGCCGGTGCCGTTGAACACGCCAGCCCCCGCCGCATCTGCACCCGTCGCAGCAAAATCTGCTGACAAGAGATAAGGCCGGTCATGCTCGCAAAATTCTTCATAGACCGCCCGATCTTTGCCTGGGTTATCGCTCTGATCATCCTGTTGAGCGGCGTGCTGGCGTTTCGCAACCTGCCGGTCGCATCCTATCCGGCGGTGGCTCCGCCCGGCTTGGCTATCACGCTTGTCTACCCCGGCGCTTCGGCACAAGTGGTAGAAGAAACCGCCGTCGCATTGGTCGAGCAGGAATTGAACGGCATCGAGCATTTGCTCTACATGGATTCATCTTCCGAACTCGGAGTCGGCACCATCACGCTGACTTTCGAAGCGGGTACCAACCTGGATGTCGCTTCGGTCGAAACACAGAACCGGGTCAAACGCGCCGAAGCGCGTCTGCCGGACGACGTGCGCCGGGTCGGTGTCACCGTGACAAAGTCGGCGCGCAATTTTTTGATGATCGTCGCGCTGATCTCGCCGGACAAGAGCCGCGATAGTGTCGCCCTCGGCAGCTACGCCGCCTCCAACCTGCTGGAGAACATCCGCCGGGTGCCGGGCGTGGGCGAGGTTTTGCTGTTCGGCACCGAATACTCGATGCGGCTATGGCTGAAGCCCGAGAAACTCCATGCGTATAACCTGACCCCCGGCGACGTCACCAAGGCCGTGCGCGCACAGAATACGCAGCTCGCCACCGGCGAACTCGGACAGTTGCCGGCGGCGCCCGGTCAACAGTTGAATGCGGTGATCGTCACCAGAAGCAGGCTGTCCACACCGGAAGAATTCGGCAACATCATCGTGCGCGCCAATGCGGATGGTTCGTCGGTGCGGGTCAAGGATGTGGCCCGGGTAGAACTGGGTGCACAGGATTATACCATCGGCGCGCGCATAGACGGACAGCCGGCCGCGGCCTTTGCAGTCCGCCTGACTCCAACGGCCAATGCGCTGGATACCGCCAAGGCAGTCAAGACCAAGATGACGGAACTGGCAAAATTCTTTCCCAAGGGCGTGGACTGGCTGGTACCTTACGATACCTCCAGGTTCGTCGAAATCTCGATCAGTGAAGTGGTTGAGACACTGGTGGAAGCTATGGGGCTGGTATTCCTGGTCATTTACCTGTTCCTGGGAAACCTGCGTGCTACCTTCATCCCGAGCATTGTCGTGCCGATCGCGCTGGTCGGCGGTATGGTGGGGCTGTATGCCGTCGGCTATTCGATCAACACGCTGACCATGTTCGCCATGGTGCTGGCTATCGGCATCGTAGTGGATGATGCCATCGTGGTGGTGGAAAACGTCGAGCGCATCATGACCGAAGAAGGTCTCGCGCCGCGCGAGGCAACACGCAAGGCCATGGGGCAGATATTCGGCGCGATCATCGCGATTACCCTGGTGCTTTGCTCCGTGTTCATCCCGATGACTTTCTTCGGCGGTTCGGTCGGCGCGATCTATCGCCAGTTTGCGGTCACGTTGATACTGACCATCCTGTTCTCGATGCTGATGGCATTGACCCTGACCCCGGCGCTGTGCGCAACGCTGTTAAAAAACTCACCCGGCCATGAAATGGTGCCAACGAAAGGTTTGCTCGGCTGGTTTAATCGTTTCTTCAGCAGAACGACTCAGAGCTACAAGTCAGGCGTCGGCAGCGTGGTCAAGCGCACCGGACTTTACGTGATGCTCTACGTGTTGCTCCTGGGCGTCGCGGGTTGGTTGTTCATGCATTTACCGACCAGCTTCCTGCCGGAAGAAGATCAGGGTTATTTCGTCAATATTATCCAGTTGCCGCCGGGCGCAACGCGCGAGCGCTCGCAGGAAGTGCTTGCCGAAGTGGAACAGTTTTATCTCAAGCAACCTGAGGTGGATCACGTCATCGGCGTACTCGGATTTTCCTTCTTCGGTCGCGGACAAAACGCGGCGACCGCATTCGTCCGCTTGAAGGATTGGAATGAGCGCCCCAGCCCGGACAGCTCCGCGCCTGCGCTGGTGAAGCGCGCCAACATGGCGTTGTTCCGCATCAAGCAGGCGATGATCTTCGCGATCAATGTGCCACCGATTCCGGAACTTGCCGCTGTTGGCGGCTTTGATTTCCGCCTGCAGGACCGTTCCGGCCAAGGACGCGAAAAACTGATGGAAGCGCGCAACATCGCGCTCGGTATCGCGAGCCAGCATCCCATGCTGATGGGCGTGCGGCCGGAAGGGCAGGAGCCGGGGCCGCAGTTGCTGATAGACATTGACCGCCTGAAAGCGCGTGCATTGGGCATAGACATCGCCGACCTGAACGAAACCTTGCAGTCGGCGCTCGGCGTTGCCTATATCAACGATTTTGTGCGTGAAGGCCGCATCCTGCGGGTGCAGATGCAGGCGGAGGCGGACAACCGAACCACGCCGGAGCAGATATTGCGGCTGCCGGTGCGGAACGCGCAGGGCGGAATGGTACCGCTATCGGAAGTTGCCACGCCGCGCTGGATTGTGAGCCCGCCGAAACTGGATCGCTACAATGGCATGCCGGCCATGAAAATTGCAGGCAGCCCCGCTCTCGGACGCAGTAGCGGCGATGCGTTGCGGGCAATGGAGGAGGTCGCGGCTAAATTGCCTCCCGGCTTCGGCTTCGAATGGTCCGGAACATCCAGCGAGGAGCGGCTTTCCGGCATCCAGGCGCCATTCCTGTTCGGCCTTTCGGTGCTGGCCGTATTCCTGTGTCTGGCCGCACTGTATGAGAGCTGGTCCATTCCGTTCGCCGTGGTACTGGTGGTGCCCATCGGCATACTTGGCGCGCTGGCCGCCGTCACGCTGCGCGGTTTGCCCAACGACATCTACTTCAAGGTCGGCCTGATCGTGATCATCGGCCTCGCGGCGAAGAATGCGATCCTGATTATCCAGTTCGCCCGCGAATTACAGGATGAGGGGCACGACCTGATTGATGCCACGCTGGAAGCTTGCCGCCTGAGATTCCGCCCCATTTTGATGACCTCCATCGCATTCATTCTGGGCGTGCTGCCGCTGGCCGTTTCACACGGCGCGGGCGCAAACGGGCGTCATGCCATCGGCACCGGCGTCATGGGCGGCATGATCACGGCGACCGTATTGGCAGTATTTCTTGTGCCGGTTTTCTACGTAGTCATCCGCCGCATCTTCCCAGGCCGTGTACGTAATGCAGCTCCGCATGAGGAGAATCAGCATGATTAAGACAACCAGTAAAATCACCCTTATTGTCATGGCGGCGCTAATGAACGGCTGTTCCATGATGCCGAAATACGAACGACCTGCCGCGCCGGTTCCCGCAGCATGGCCGGGCAATGTTCAATCGAGAACGGACCACGCGCTCGCGCCCAATGATTGGCAGAAATATTTTCCCGATCCGCGTTTGCAGGCATTGATCGCGGCAGCCCTGGAAAACAACCGCGACCTGCGCATCGCCACCGCGCGCATCGCTGAAGCCCGAGCTCAATATGGAATACAGCATGCCGATCGTTTCCCGAGCGTCAACCTGACCGCGTCGCGCAATGCTTCACTGACGCCCGCCAGCGCGTCCATAACCGGCAACGCGCTGCACATTCAGCGTTATGACGCGGGTTTGAGCCTGGTGTCGTATGAGCTGGATTTCTGGGGGCGTGTCAGCAGCCTTGACGCATCTGCCAAAGCCAGTTATCTCTCTACCGAAGCCGCGCAACATGCGTTCCGTTTATCGCTGATTGCCGATGTTGCCAATGCCTATTTGTCGCTGCTGGAAATGAGCGAGCGCACGCAGCTCGCTGTCAAAACTGTCAGGACACGCGCAGAAACCAAAGAATTGATATCGCGCCGCCGCACGCTGGGAGTGTCCGGCGATCTGGATTTTTTTCAAGCGGAAGGCGCATATCAGGCCGCGCTGGCCGAACGTGCAAATCTGGAGCGGCAGCAAGCCGCTGCAGAAAATTTGCTCGATTTATTGATGGGACGGCCAGTGGTCGAGTTGAAAGACCTGCCAGCCGGACGCAGCCTTGCTGAACAGGACATCAGCTCTGACGTTGTTTCTGGCATGCCTGCCGACGTATTGCTGCAACGCCCCGACGTTTTGGCGGCCGAGCAGAAGCTGATAGCCGCCAATGCCAATATTGGTGCGGTGCGCGCAGCTTTTTTCCCACGCATTTCGTTAACGGGGAGCGCGGGTGTGGCCAGCAGCGACCTGTCGGGGTTGTTCGACTCAGCTAATAAAACATGGACCTTCCTGCCTGCACTCAGCCTGCCGTTGTTTAATGCCGGGCGCGCGTCCGCCAATGTGGACGTCGCCGAGGCGCGCAAGGTAATTGCCGTCGCGGAATATGAAAGAACCATACAACAGGCGTTCCGCGAAGTGGCGGACCTGTTGAATGCTCGCGACAAACTTTCCGAACAGCTTGCCGCGCAGCAAGCCAATGCAGATGTGCAAAAGCAGCGGCTGCACCTGGTGGATGCACGCTATAAGGCGGGTATCGCCAATCATCTCGAAGTGCTGGATGCGCAACGCGAAAGTTTTGCCGCCAATCAGGGCGCGGCGCAAGTGCGGCGTTTGTGGCTGAGCGCGTCAGCGCAACTTTACAAGGCGCTTGGTGGAGAAGGCGACGAGTCGGCAGCAGGAACCAGGCAGGAGGCATCTGCCAAATGATGGAAGCAGCGGAAGCCAGAACTGCCAGCGAACAGACGCGTGCACGATTGCTGGATGCGGCGCGCGAAGTCTTTTCGCAACGCGGATTCCAGGGAGCGACGATACGGGAGATTTGCCGACGTGCCGAAGCAAATGGCGCTGCGGTGAATTATCACTTTGGCAGCAAGGATGGCTTGCTTGCCGAGGCGTTGAATTTTGCTCCACTGGCGGCGTTGCAGAAAGCCAATGCCAGTGAATGCCCAAGCATTCGGCTACGACTGTTCATCCGCGATTTCATGATGATGTTGCTGGATGAAAAGAATCCTTCTTCGCAGTGCCGGATCATGGCACGTGAACTGGCCGATCCAACGCCATCGCTGGACAAGATCGTGCGAGAAGCCATTGCCCCCCTGCATGAATTCATGGGCAAACTGGTGCGTGAAATCCTTAACGCTAACGGTGGGGGCGATAAAGTCGGCGCAGCCGAACTGCGCCGCTGTGTATACAGCATCCTGGGTCAGTGTTTGTTCTACCGCCATTCACACCCGGTATTGCATCGCCTGCATCACACACTGCGCTACGACCACAAGGAAATCGAAGCGATCGCTGAGCACATCGTGGAATTTTCCCTGGCGGGAATCAAGCACCTCTCAAAAAAATAGCTACCGGAGTTATTTATTAATTCAGAGCCGGCCACTCTAACTCCTGTATTAATAAAACAACTTTTACAGGCTCTGCACCTCAATAACATACCGAATCCTGTCCAGGTTTGTTCTGC
>JACREA010000172.1 GCA_016218465.1 Nitrosomonadales bacterium
AACTAAAATTGCGATGCCTTCTATAAGTGTAACCATATGCGGTACGGCGAATATGCGGCATATTGTCGCATCCTGTTTGAATCATGGTTCGCGGTAGATTATTGAAGGTATCGCCCTGCACTTTTTACAGGTCGCTGATTCAAAAGCCACCGGATAACCCGGTTGGTCACAATATCCATCCCGCTGGCTGGAATCATTGGCGGTAGGTCGAGCGCTGAAACGCCTTTGCAGGAGCGGCTCTTAGCCGCGATTCGCACGCAAGACGTGCTCCTGCAAAGCGCACACGGTTATGGATAATCCGCGTTTAACCACTCATGCATCAATCAAACTTGAAGTTCGCCTTCAGCCACAGGTTGCGCCCGGTTTCATTTACGCGAGTAGTCTGCGTGAAGCCCGAAACCATTGCGCCGCTTCTGCTGAGGTGCTCGGCATATACCTTGTTACCCAGATTATCGACTCCCGCGCTGACCAGCACGCCTTTGCGGACGCGATATGCGGCATTCAGGGACAGGACGCTGAATCCGCTGGTGCGCCCGATATCCTGGCCAGCGATGTTGCCCTGGTTTACCGCAACGCGATTTTGCGCCGAAACCATGCGCAGCAATCCGCCGGCACTCCAGACGTTGTTGTCATAGGTTGCACCGATGCGCCCCTCGAGCGGCGAAATCTGCGCCAGCGCCGTACTGTCGGTTTCGTTGTTGCCGCGCACATAGGCCAGCGAGCCGTCCACTTTCCATTCCGGCGCCAGCTTCCATGCGACACTGGCTTCACCGCCCCATGTGCTGGCATTGACGTTGCGCGTGATCGTGGCCAGCCGCGGCATCATCATGGTGCCTTTGTTGACGTTGGACTGGATCAGGATGAAGTCGGTGACTTTGCTGTAAAAGCCGGACAGTGAGGAAGACACATCGCCTTGTTTGTAGGTCATGCCCACATCAAGCTGGTTGGTTTTTTCCGGGTGCGTATTGAAAGCGCTCAGCGTGGTCGCGCTCTCCTTGCTGATCAGTTCCCAGTAATCGGGAAAGCGTTCTGTATGACCCAGACCTGCGTATACCGTACCTGTATTGTTCATGGCTCCTTTTTCGTAGCGCAGGAAGCCGCTCTTCAGGGATTCGTTGCGAGTCTGGTTGGCGGTCGGGTTAGCTTGGGTTGTCATGCCTGTAGCGATCGTTGCCCTCTTGTCTTGTGCCTTCCACGAATCCGAACGCAAGCCGCCGATGATGCGAGCTTCTTCGCCAAGCTGGCGGGTCGCTTCTCCAAAGATGCCCTGGTTATGGAAATTGGCATCCTCGACTCGCGGCTTCAGGGTGTAATCCCCCATGTACCCGGGCGCCGCGCCCGTACGTCCGGTATGCACATTGGTCTGCGAATCCACACCCAGCTTGAGTTGCGTTGCTTCGGTAGCGTTCAGCGTGCCAACCACCCTGCCGCCCGTTGTCGTGCGGTCCGGATTCATTGCGGCCATCATGCCTGCCGGGTTACCACTGGCGCGCAGACTGTAACTATCCATGACATGGTCGATGTAATTGCGATAAAACTGGGTTTCGATTTTCTCCACCAGCCCGTGATCGGTATTCTTCCAGTCGGCTTTGAGGCCTGCGTTGTCGCGCGCAAACTTTGAACCGTCCACCGAGCGGTCGGCATAGGCCGCTTTGCCATCGCTCTTCGCCATCGTCAGCTCCACGCGCGTGCTGTCTGACGGGGTCAGCCCTACTGCCGCGTTGCTGCTCCAGCGCGAGTAGGCGGAATGCACGCTGGTGCCGTTGCCGTCCTTGTAATCGTCTGCCCGCGAATTGGTGTAAATGGCACGGCCGTATACATTCGGCGTTCCGCCATGCACGTCAGCCATCACATCGGTACGTCCAAAGCTGCCTGCTGTCAAACTGCCTTCAAAGCCCGCGCCGCTTTCGCTGCGGCGCACAAAATCGCGTTCGAACAAAACCGTACCCGCAGAGCTGCCCGGGCCGTACATCACGGACTGCGGTCCCTTCAGCACAGTGATCTTGTCGTAGGAGGAAGGGAATATGTAGGCGGTGGGCGGGTCCATGCGGCCGCCGCAGCCTCCCAGAATCTGTTCGCCGTCGAGCAGGATATTCAGGCGCGAGCCGGCCATGCCGCGAAATACCGGGTCGCCATCGGTGCCGCCTTTGCGTATCATGGAAAAGCCGGGGATGGTCTTCAGATATTCCGCACCATCATGTGCGGGGATCGGCTGTCGGGGTTTGTGCGGATCGGTTGTCACTTTCAGCGGTTCTTCCATCGCCGGTGCGGTGACCACTACCTCAGGCAAGGTTTCTTCGGCAGCAAATGCGTTTGACGCAAACGCCAGCGCGACACAGATTGTTATACGTTTGAAATGCATTGTTCTTCCCTTTAATAAATTAAAAAAATTGCGCGGCGATTATCTTCACAATACATTTCTCTGGGAATGCGGCATGATGCCGCGCGGCAAAATGTCGCAGGGGGCAGAACGTTGCAGTTTGTTGTGGTGAAGTCTAATATCCGCGCGGCGAATGTTATGCCGCAACCGCAACGTGTGGCATCTCAGCATTTGCGCCTCATTCGGCAAACAGGATTTGGCGGAAATGCTTTTATGTATATTGATATTCGCGATCAATCTCGCCGAATTGCATAACGATGAATATGTACTACTTGCATAGGTAGCAGGTGCGCAATTTCAATCACCAATTGAACTATTGATTACACTTTGAGTCAGTCACCTTATTTTTGCTCATGTATACTGATTTGATGCGAATAATTTTCTGCACACTACTTTGTCTCTGGAGCGGCTTGCTTGCCGCAGAAGAAACTTCCGATCCGTTCAGCACTGAGGCAATGCTGCCTCCCAAACCGGCGTTGCGCATGGGTGGCGCTGTTGGCGATCCATGTGCTGAGGCTATGCCAAACCGCGCGCTCGATCTCCTGGAGGTAGTCAACTTCGCATTGTGCAACAACCCGCAAACCCGTGAGGTTTGGGCGAGTTCGCGGGTTCAGGCGGCGCAGATCGGCGTGAGCAAGGCGAGCTATTTGCCCAGCGCAACCTTGAGCGCTTCCGATAATCGCAGTAAGACAGGATCCGCTGCCAGCGTAGATCAACGCAGCGTTGGTATCACGCTTTCCTATCTGTTGTACGATTTCGGGGTGAGGGCTGCCAATCTGGAAAATGCGCGCCAATTGCTAACCGCTGCGATTGCGACTCAAGACAGCACAGTGCAAACAGTTTTTCTCGCTGCTGTTCAGGCTTTTTATCAGGCGCAGGCGACCTTTGCCGCGCTCGATGCGTCACTCGAATCGGAGCGCGCAGCCAAGGAAAGTTTTGCCGCCGCTCAAGCTCGCTATAGCGCCGGTAGCGCAACGCCTGCCGACAAGCTGCAGGCTCAAACAGCCTATTCTCAGGCCACACTGAATCGCATTACCGCCGATGGCAACCTGAAAAACGCGCAAGGCACGCTGGCAAATATGCTCGGGCTGGATGCCAACCGGAATGTATTGTTGGTATCCGCCAATAAATCGGCAATGCCGGATGATTTTGATAGCGATATCAACACCCTGATCGAAGAAGCGCGTCGGCGCCGCCCGGATTTACAGGCCGCCGCTGCGCAAGCCAAGGCTGCGGAAGCCAGTGCCGAAGCCGCCCGCGCGGCAGGCAGGCCTTCTATCTCCCTGACCGGAAAGGCAGATCAAAGTAGCAGCTCTGGTATTAACTCACACAGCTCATTGGTCGGTATCAATTTGAATGTCCCGATTTTTTCCGGCTACGCGCCGGCTTATCGGGTACGAGCTGCCGAGGCGCAAGTGGATGCCAAAAATGCACAACTGGAACGGCTGCGTTTGCAAGTGGCTCTGGATGTGTGGACGGCATATCAGCATCTCACCACAGCGACACAGTCATTGCGCTCCACTGCTGATTTGCTGAATAGCGCAGAACAATCGGAACGTGTCGTACTGGGCCGTTACAAGGCAGGCGTTGGCAGTATGCTGGATGTGCTTAATGCACAAAGCGCATTGGCCAGCGCGCGCCAGCAGCGCATCCAGTCCACGTTAAACTGGAATATCAGCCGCGCTTCACTTGCTCAGGCAATGGGCAATCTGGATGCTGATTTGTTGAATTATCTGCCGGATGCCGAAAACAAACAGCTTGGCATGAATAAACAACAATAAACCCAACCATGAAAAAACTATTGCGCTCCCCGATTGCCCTGTTCTTCGTTACCGTTGCAATCATCGCAGCAGGGATAGCCACATACCAGCAGATATATAAGATCGCGCCAGAGCAGCAATACCGGTTTCAGGCCGTGGAAAAAGGCGATATCAGCCAGACCGTTTCAGCCAACGGCACGATCAACCCGGTAACACTGGTTAATGTGGGAACTCAGGTTTCAGGCACGGTAAAAAAACTTTATGTGGATTTCAACAGCAAGGTTCAGAAAGGGCAAATATTGCTGGAACTGGATGATGCCTTGCTCTCCGCGCAGCAAAAGCAAAGCCTGGCCAATGTGCAGAGCGCTATCGCCTCGCTGGAATTGGCCACAGCCAATGAAGCCCGAATGCGCAGCCTGTTCTCGCAGGAATATGTCTCACGACAGGAGCTGGATAACGCCATCCAGGCGAAAAAAGCCGCCCAAGCGCAAGTAGAGTTAACACAAGCGACCGTAGAAAAAGATCGTGCCAACCTTGCCTACTCGGTGATCCGTTCACCGGTGTCAGGTGTAGTGGTGGACCGTTCAGTGGATGTTGGACAAACCGTCGCCGCCAGCTTGCAGACACCAACGCTGTTCAAGATCGCCCAGGATTTATCCAGGATGCAGATTGACGCCAATTTTGCGGAGGCTGACATCGGCAACATCAGCGTAGGCCAAACTGTGCGCTTTACTGTGGATGCATTCCCGAATCGAAGTTTTAAGGGCGTGGTAAAACTGATACGCCTTAATCCGACCACGGTATCAAACGTAGTCACCTACGATGCGGTGATCAACGTGGATAACCCCGAGCAAATCTTGTTACCCGGCATGACTGCCTATGTAAGCATCGCGGTAGCCGAACGCAAGGGAGTGTTGCTGGTTCCTAACGCCGTGCTACGCTTCAAACCGGTCAATGCTGATGTGCGAAAGCCGGCTAAACAAAGTAATGAGGCGCAAAAGAGCGGCGTCGGTCGTCCCGGCGACTCACAAGGTGGCAGCAAACCCAAAGACGAAAAGCGTTTGTCCGGGCACCCGCGCGACGCATTTTCCGGCAAGGTCTATGTGCTGGAAAACGGAGAGTTGAAACCGGTCAGCGTGACACTCGGCATCACCGACAACCGCAACACCGAAATCACCGGCGGAGAACTCAAGGCAGGCGACCAGATCGTTATTGGCGACGCGCAAGCAGCAGACAAACCAGCCAGTTCCAGCAGCAGGCCGCCGATGAGAATGTTCTAATGAAAACATCAAAGAATTCCAATTTCGTCATTCCCGCGAAGGCGGGAATCCAGTGCTGTTAATCAATATGCCTTTTGATGTTGTCTTTGCTACGCAAGGGAGCTTTTTGTTTTACTGGATTCCCGCCTTCGCGGGAATGACGGATTACTTGAGATTTTCTTATGGCTGATACCGTTATCCGCATCGAAGCATTGCACAAGTCCTACCAGACTTCTGCCGGATTGTTCCCCGCACTTAAAGAGGTGAACCTCAGCATTGCTGCCGGAGAATTCGTTGCAATCATGGGGCCATCCGGATCGGGCAAATCTACCTTCATGAATATCCTCGGCTGCCTCGACAAGCCCAGCGCTGGCCGCTATTTTCTGGATGGGCGCAGCGTCGCAGAATTGGGCAAGGATGAACTGGCCATGCTGCGCAATCGCACTATTGGCTTTGTGTTCCAGGGTTTCAACCTGTTGCCGCGCATGACGCTACTGGAAAATGTGGCTCTGCCGCTGATCTATCGCGGGCTGGAACGCGAGGAACGACATCAGCGCGCGCAAGAGCTGCTCGCCAAAGTCGGGCTGGGTAGCTATGCAGCGTCCACACCCAACAAGATTTCCGGCGGCCAGCAGCAACGTGTGGCGATCGCTCGCGCCCTGGTCAACCGTCCACGCCTGATCCTTGCGGATGAACCCACCGGCAATCTGGACAGCCAGACCAGCGAAGAAATCATGACGTTGTTCGAGGAACTGAACCGCGAAGGCATCACCATCGTGCTGGTCACACACGAAGAGGACATCGCCCGCCACGCCAAACGCAAAGTACGCTTCTTCGACGGACGCATCATCAGCGATCAGGCCACGCATCAACAGGAGGTGGCGGTATGAACACGGTGCGCGTAGCGGCGGTGCGGGTAATATCGCCGGCCACCGAAATCGCCGTAAGTGGCGTTTTACTTTCGTTCAATGAGGTGGCGGCATGATATTCGCGATGCTCGGCGAAGCCTGGCGCGCGATGGGCGCGAACCGTCTGCGCACAATGCTCACCATGCTTGGCATGGTGATCGGCGTCGGTGCGGTGGTGCTGATGATGTCCATCGGGCAAGGCGCACAATATGCGATCAAACAAACCATCGCCGCGATGGGCAGCAACCTTTTCATACTGCTTTCCGGCAGTACATCGACGGGCGGTGTTCGTTCCGGTGGCGGCGGCAATCTCACCTTGACGGTCGGCGATGCGGATGCAATCTCAGAACTGTCCGGTGTGCAAGCCGTCGCGCCGATACATCCCGGCAGCGCACAAATCGTGTATGGGCCGAACAACTGGAACACCTCCATAATCGGCACTACTCCGAAATATCTGGATGCGCGTTCATGGTCGGTGATTTCCGGATCTGCTTTTACCGACTCGGATGTGCGCTCGGCCACGCGCGTCGCGCTGATCGGCAAGACTGCTGCTGAAAACCTGTTCGGCGATGAAGACCCGGTCGGCAAGACCTTCCGCATCCGGCAAAGCCCATTCGTCGTTCTGGGGACGTTGGCTGTCAAAGGCCAGGGAATGGATGGCCGTGATCAGGACGACACCATCCTCATCCCGCTGACCACTGCGCAGCGCCAGGTATTCGGTTCACAGTTTCCGGGATCGGTGCGCATGATCATGGTGCAGACCGCTACACAGGAAATTATGCCCACAGTGGAAAAATCCATGACCGAGCTGCTGCGTCAGCGGCACCGGATACGCGAAGGCATGGATAACGATTTCTTCCTGCGCAATCTCACCGCCGCAGCGGATTCTGCCGCAGAAAGCACACGCATCATGTCGCTGCTGCTAGGCGCGATTGCTTCGGTTTCACTGCTGGTGGGCGGTATCGGCATCATGAACATCATGCTGGTCTCGGTGACCGAGCGTACCCGTGAGATCGGCATCCGTATGGCGATTGGCGCTCGCGAACGCGACATCCTGCTGCAATTCCTGCTGGAAGCCATCATCATTTCGGTGGTCGGTTGTTTTATCGGGCTGTTATTGGGCATCGGCGGCGCGCTGCTTGTCAATGAATTGACCGGCACGATGGTCATCATCTCGGCCAGTTCGGTCGTCGTGGCTTTCAGCGTCGCAGCAACGGTGGGTATCTTCTTCGGTTTTTATCCGGCACGCAAAGCCGCCCAGCTTGATCCGATAGAAGCATTGCGCTATCAGTAAAGCGTGCCCATAAATAATTCAATCGCACATCAATCCACAGTAGAAAATCAGATTCAGATAAGGTTTTTAAATGAAAGTTATGTCCCAAACAGAATCTTCGGCAAAACCCGCGATCCGCACCAAGCAGCGCAAGCGGATTGCGCTGGCCGCTATTCTGTTTATTGCGCTGGCCGCTGGAATCTGGTTCTGGCAAGCCGGCAGCTCCACAACCAAACCCAAGGGAGCCGGCGTTGTCCAAGTGGTAAGCGCCCCGATTACACTGGCCGATGTATCGGTCAGGCTCACAGCCAACGGCACGGTATCAGCTCAGCAAACCGTTGATGTGCGGCCGCAGATCAGTGCCACGATCAAAGCCGTGCGTATCAAGGAAGGACAGTTTGTGCGCATGGGAGACCAGTTATTCACCCTTGATTCGCGTACCGAGGAAGCCAATCTCAGCAAGGCCGAGGCACAAGTTCTAAAAGATCGTTCCGACCTGATGAATGCCGAGAGGAATCTTGAACGTCAGCGCGAGTTGTTCCGGCAAGAGTTCATTTCGCAGTCCGAGTTTGATGCAGCGCAAAATCAAGTGAACGTATCACGTGGCCAACTTGCGGTCGATCTTGCTTCTGTGGAGGCAAGCCGTGTGGCGCGCAGTTTTGACGAGATCACAGCGCCGATTACCGGACGCACTGGCGGCATTTCGGTATATCCGGGAAGTCTGGTACAGCCAGGCACCTCGAGCGCGAGTGGCGCCGTGCTGGTGAGTATTACGCAGATCGACCCGATCAATGTCAACTTCACATTGCCTGAACGAGAGCTTGCAGAATTACAGCAAGCCTTTGCCAAAGGCAAAGTGCCTGTCATCTCAAAACTGGATTTGCCCGGTCAAGCAGACTTGGTAGGCACCTTGGCATTCATCGACAATGCGGTAGATGTGGCAAGCGGCACTATCCGCCTTAAGGCAGAGTTCCCCAACGCTGACCATCGCCTCTGGCCAGGGATGTTTGTCACGGTGGCACTTTCACCGCGCACACTGGTTGGCGCCCTCACAGTTCCTGCGCAAGCTGTGCAGACCGGCCCGGAAAAGAAATTTCTTTATGTGATCGGGAGTGATCGAAAAGTGGAATCGCAGCCAGTCTCTGTGCGCCTGATCCAGGACGGTATCGCAGTAATCGAAGGTGTCGTGCCTGGGGCGCGCGTCGTTGTAGAAGGCGCACAGAATCTCAGGCCAGGTAGTGTGGTGGCGGAGTCAGAGGACATAACCAGCGACTCGGCTGGCGTCGTTGGACAGCCTAGTCGAATGGCTAGTAGTTCCACCAGAGGATTGAGGACTGAGGACAGACAAAACAAAAGCGCTACAAAACCCGACAGCGCAGGCAAGCAATGAATCTTTCCGAGCTGTGTATCCGCCGCCCGGTCTTGACGGTGCTGTTGTCGGCCTCCGTTGTGGTGGCTGGAATTCTTGCCTACGGCAGCATACCCATTGCCGCGTTGCCGAGTTACGATACCCCCACCATCTCGGTCAACGCAACGCTTCCCGGCGCCAGTCCGGAAACCATGGCATCTTCGGTGGCCACGCAACTCGAACGCCAGTTCTCCACGATCTCCGGCCTGGCCGTAATCAGCTCGACAAGCACGCTGGGCAACACCTCGATCACGCTGGAATTCGATCAGAACCGGAATATCGACAGCGCATCCATCGATGTGCAGGCGGCGTTGCTGCGTGCGCAGCGATCCCTGCCTGTCGAAATGACCTCGCCGCCATCCTATCGCAAGGTCAACCCCGCCGACTCACCCATCATTTTTCTCACCCTGACATCGCCTTCGATGCCGCTCTCGGATTTGAACAGTTTCGCCGATAATCTTATTTCGCCGACGCTCTCCACGCTTTCCGGCGTAGCGCAGGTCAACATCAACGGGCAGAAAAAATTTGCCGTGAGAGTGCGCGTAATGCCGGGGGCGCTTGCGGCGCGCAACCTGACTGTCAATGACATTGCCAATGCGTTGAGTAGCGCCAACGCCAATTCACCGGTCGGCACGCTCGAGGGGCCGCGCCAGACGCTCATCATCCAGGCCAACCGCCAGCTCGGCAACGCCGCCGCGTTTGCCAATCTGATTGTGGCCACCTCCCCCGGCGGCGCCCCGGTGCGGCTCTCCGAGGTTGCGGAAGTCGAGGACAGCGTGGAATCGGTGAAGACGGCAAGCTGGGCCAACGGCGAACGCGCCATCACGCTTTCGGTGCAACGACAGCCGGGCGCGAATACCGTCGCGACGGTGGATGCGATCAAGGCGGCTATGCCCGGACTCATTGCCCAGATGCCGTCGTCGGTTCAGCTCAAGCTGCGCAGTGACCGCTCTATATCCATCCGCAA
>JACREA010000173.1 GCA_016218465.1 Nitrosomonadales bacterium
ATTTTGAATTTGCTCGCGCATCTGCTCGATGAGTATCTTCATCTCCATCGCGCTACGCGATACTTCTGCATCCACAGATTTGGAGCCGAGCGTATTGGCCTCACGGTTCAGTTCCTGCATCGAAAAATCCAGCCGTTTGCCAACAGCCCC
Source organism: Nitrosomonadales bacterium (assembly GCA_016218465.1). Classification (GTDB taxonomy): domain Bacteria; phylum Pseudomonadota; class Gammaproteobacteria; order Burkholderiales; family Gallionellaceae; genus Gallionella. The sequence goes on from JACREA010000173.1 coordinate 151, forward strand.
GCCCTGCGTGAGGATGCGGCGCATTTCAGTGAGATGGCTGGCAAGTCGCGACAGCTCCTCGTCCACGTCTATCTTGCTGGCGAACAGCGTGATTTCCTGTCGGATACGTTCGTCCGGTGAATCCTGTGCAGGTGCATTCTGCATTGCCTCTCGCAGCCGGGCAATCAGCTTTTGCTCGTAAGCGGCGATTGCGGCGGGCACATGCGGCATTACGCTGTTGCGCAGCGCCTCGATTTTTTCCACGCGCTGAAGCAAGAAGTCCTTGAGTTTTTCGCCTTCGCGCGCGCGCGCAGCGGAAAATTCCATTAATGCAGTTTGCATCAAGTCGAACAGCGCGACGTTCAGTTCGTCTGTAGACGCACTGGGAGTTTCCAGTACGCCGTTCCAGCGCAACACGTCGGCTACGCTCAAGGACCGCACATCGGGGAGTGCATCCTGTACTGCTTTGCTCCATGTGGCGAGCTGTCTCAACAGGTTGTGATTCAGTGTGGCACCGTTTTGAGCGCTGCGTGCCGCATAGTTGATGCGGCACTCCACTTTGCCGCGCTGCAATTGTGCAGTAATCGCCTCGCGCAACCCATTTTCAAAACAGCGCAACTCATCCGGCATGCGGAGCTGGATATCGAGATAGCGATGGTTGACAGCGCGCAGCTCCAGCGTTAGCGAACCGTTTTCGAGTTCCGCGCTTGCGGTGGCGTAGCCGGTCATACTGAGAATCATGTCAAGGGCTTCCGAAAAAGGACTGTGCTGAATTGACTCATTATATTACGATTGCATCCTGTGAAATTTTCCAATCTCTTATGAACTTCTCGATACACCAAGCCAGCCATATCGGAAATCGCAAATACAATCAGGACCGTGTTGCATATGCCTACAGTAACGAAGCGCTGCTATTGGTATTGGCCGACGGCATGGGCGGCCATTTGCATGGCGAGTTGGCCGCGAGCCTGACTATCGAGACATTTGTTGAAACATTTGGCCGGCTTGCGCATCCGCACATCGCCGATCCGGATGAATTTATCTCGAATACCATGCGCCATGCCCATGAGCGCATCATGAAGCTTCCGCACGACAGGGATATGGGCGGCTTTCCGGGGACAACCTGTGTTGCAGTATTGGTGCAGGATGACAGGATGCATTGGGGGCATGCAGGAGACTCGCGCCTTTACTTGCTGCGCGACGGCAAGGTGATGGCCAGGACACGCGACCACTCGATAGTTCAGCACTGGTTCGAACAGGGCATGATTTCCGCAGAGCAAGCGCGCAACCATCCGCAGCGCAACCAGATCACCCATTGCCTCGGCGGTATCGGGGAAGCTTTCCGGATGGAGCACGGCAAACCTGTCGCGCTGCAACCCGGCGATGTTTTGTTGTTGGGTAGCGACGGCCTGTGGGGTCCGTTCAGCGATCAGGAGCTTATCGATGCTTTCAAATCACTTCCGGTGACCGAAGTGCTCGATGGGTTGATCGAACGCGCTCTGAAGCGCGGGACCGGGCATTCCGATAACGTCACCGGGGTTGCGGTGCGTTGGGGCGGCAGTGAAACTGCCCACAATACCGCCGAACCGGTTAGTCACGTTCTTGATATCGCCTAGAATATTTTCGTTTCAATTCGAGTTCGCTACATCATACATAACATTGAGAAATCAACATGCGCCCTAGCCAAAGATCTCCAAGACAATTGCGTTCGATACGCATCACCCGCCATTACACAAAACACGCCGAAGGGTCGGTGTTGATCGAGTGCGGCGACACCAAAGTCATCTGCACGGCCACAGTGGATGAAAAAATACCGCCTCACAAAAGGGGTAGCGGCGAAGGGTGGGTGACGGCGGAATACGGCATGCTGCCGCGCTCAACCAACGAGCGCATGGGGCGAGAAGCCGCCAAAGGCAAGCAATCCGGGCGCACGCAAGAAATTCAGCGGCTGATCGGGCGCAGCCTGCGAGCCGTGGTGGATTTGCAGAAACTCGGCGAGCGTACCATCCTGATCGATTGTGACGTCATTCAGGCCGACGGCGGCACGCGCACTGCCAGCATCACCGGAGCATTTGTCGCGCTTTATGACGCGGTGAGGGACTTGCTTGGCAAAGGCCTGATAAAAGAATCTCCGCTCAAGGATTTCATCGCTGCAGTCTCAGTCGGCATCTATCAAAGCACGCCGGTGCTGGATCTGGATTATGAGGAAGACTCCGCCTGCGACACCGACATGAACGTGGTGATGCTGGGCAACGGACGCTTTGTCGAAGTGCAAGGGACGGCGGAAGGCCACGCCTTCAGTCCTGCCGAGATGGATGCGATGCTGGCGCTGGCGCAAAGCGGCATTAACGAATTGATTGCAATACAGCGGGCAGCGTTGGAAAGCTAAATGGGCCGTCATCCCGGCGCAAACCCGGAATGACGGGATTAACCTGGAAAACGCAATTGAGCCACGGATAAACACGGATTGACACAGATGAACACTGGGTTGCATCAGCTTTTTTCCTATACCGTTTGGGTGAAATGCCAACCTCTCGTAATGCAATGTTTTATCCGTGTTTATCCGTGTAAATCTGTGGCTAACTGAGGTTTCAGGATTTAAGGTTCGGCTAATGCAAAAACTCGTTATCGCCTCAAACAACCCCGGCAAGCTGCGCGAATTCCAATTCCTGCTGCAGCCGCTCGGCATCGAGGTGTTGACGCAGGCGCAACTCGGTATCGAAGAAGCCGAAGAACCCCACTTTACTTTCATCGAGAACGCTCTCGCCAAGGCGCGTCACGTCAGCCGCCTTAGCGGCCTGCCCGCATTGGCGGACGATTCGGGCATCTGCGTTACAGCGTTGGGCGGTGCACCCGGAGTGTTCTCTGCGCGCTATGCCGGAAATGATCCGAAGTCTGACCAGCGTAACAATGAAAAACTGCTAATGGAAATGCGTGGCGTAGCGGAACGCCGCGCTCATTATTACTGTGTGCTGGCGCTGCTGCACCACGCCGACGACCCGCAGCCGCTGATCGCCGAAGGCGAATGGCACGGAGAGGTCGCCCACGAAGAACGCGGCGACGGCGGCTTCGGCTACGACCCGCTGTTCTGGCTTCCGGAACTTGGCAAGATGAGCGCGGAACTGTCGCGTGACGAGAAGCATGCCATCAGCCACCGCGGCAAGGCGCTAAAGATGCTGCTGGAGAAGCTGAAAGTAGCGTAGTTTCAAGTAGCGCCCTGTAGTTAATGCAACACCGGTATCTGAATACGGCTCATGCATCACGGAGGGAATCCAGATGAACGCATTGTCAGCCAGTCGCTTCAGCCTGATGGTATTCTTGCTGCTATCCAGCCTGCCGGTTGCTGCGCATGCGAATGAGAAACCGGTCGTGCGCGTTGAGCATGTTGATCCGCTCTTTAATGTCCATAGTTCAATCATCCTGCCGCTGACGCCCTGTAACGCTTACCGGCTATTAACGGACTACAAAAGTCTGCCCAGTTACATACCCGGAATGCTGCAAGTTCGTCATAAACGGATATCACCTACCCGCGTCGACATCTGGCAGGAGGGTGAGGTCGAAGTGCTGTTCTTCCGGGTGAAGCTGGTGTCGTCGCTGGAAATGGAAGAAACGCCCGATCAGCGCATTGTCTTCAGACAAACCGGGGGCGACCTGGAATCCTACAGCGGCGAATGGAATCTATCGAAAACGCCGGAAGGAACGGAAGTCAGCTATAACGCAACGATTACCTTAAAGCAGCAACAATTCATTCCTGCGTTCCTTGCCAAAACGGTTCTTGAAAATGAGGTGAGGGTGCGGTTCGAAGCTCTCGCAAGGGAATCGTCAAAAAGGAAAAACAAAGCCGTGCCAGAATGCCCCGCAGGCAAATAGCACCTTAGGCACAAGCCAAGGCAACTAATGCGATCAGCATCGCATTGCATTTGGAGCAACCATGCTGTGTCGCTCACGCATTTCAGGTGTGCGGCATGCGCAAAGAAGGCCGAGCAGGCCGATGGAAATGCAAGATCAGGGGTTTTGGATTTTGAACAGGAGAATTGAAATGCGAAAACTTAATGTGATGCTGGCCCCTTTAATTCGCGTAAGGGGTAGTGTGCTGAAACAATTCACTCTGACCCCAGATGTTACTGAAACAATTCACTCTGACCCCAGGGGTGTTCGACCCCAGGTGTTCTGACCCCAGGTGTTGTGGTGCTATACGTGACACAACTTTCCCCACTGCCCCGCATAAGGAAGAAACGAATCTCTGACTTTGAACTGTTTGTTTTCCATTTTCGTAGTGTAGAGTCCAACATCGTTGCCCTTGATTTTTAGAACAGCACATTTCGGGATAACAAAGAAGCTGGCAACATCCTCTGCCACGATGACAAGAACCAAGTAATCATAGTTTTTATCTACGTGATATATTGGATTGTTGGTACTCTCATTATTTAGTTCGCTGGCTTTCACCTGAATTCTAACAATACGTTGATCTCCAATGATTGCAGTAATGTCGTAGTCGTCTTGATTGGCCTTGATTGCGAGATATGCCTCCATACCCCTCCTCAGTAGCTCTGCCAAAACCAAGTGCTCAGCATACTTTCCAATATATTTCATGGATGCACTCCAGTCTCGATAACGCGAACCCCGTGTCGTTCGCAACTACATAAAACCTGAATCAAACTGAAAAACTAAAATTCAAGCTTCTCGGCAGTAATATCAACGGTATAACCAATATCTTCCATCGTTCCAGTCACAATTACCTGACATAATTGGGAATCGCAATCCATTAAGATTTTTTTTCTTTGTTCCCTAGATAATTTTGAAGTTGTAATATAAATACTCTTCGTGTCTTTTCGATTTGCGGATCTTTTCATAAAAACCTTGTCGCTATGCATGGCGCTCGTGTAAATAAACCCGCCAACTCTAACTTTTTTCCCATTCAGCGATTTTGCATCAAGTATCAAGTCAGCAACGTCCATAAGTGCTGGCGTCTTCAGCTCACCGTCATCTGCCAACCAGTTAAGCATGTTCTGGAAGAAATCCTTATTTCCTGCCCTCATGAATCTGTTGGCTGCAAAGTCAGAATCTCCTACCACTAAAATTATGCCCGCTGTTTTCTTGCTTTTCTGCTCTTCACCAGCTTTATTGTCTCCGAGGTTTACATTCACTGTGGTGACTGCCACCACACTGATCGGTCCGCGCTTGTGCTTGTCAGCGTCAAATTCTTCGTCTGCCTTGGTCAGCTTCCCGAGATCGCTGGTAACTGACAGTTGAACTGTCCAACTATTATCGCTCGTCTTTACAAGATTCCAACTGCCCTTGGCAGGATCTTCTTTTATATGAACAGAGCGTGCTATAGGAAAGAAAGTGAACTGCTCAAATTTACGGGTAACGGGGTGATTCTTGTCATATTGCACCCCCTTGGGTATCGCGATATTGCTGCCGGAATCCCGGCTCGTTTTATCAAAAATGATATCGTTCGTGAACTCGAAGCCGAACCCGCCCAGATAGCTTGTAAGCTTTGGCAACCCGCCGCTGGGATCAACCATGAAAAGCACTCGCCCGCCTTTTTTGACGAACGCCGTTATCTTGTCCAGCTCGGCTGGCAAATAGTCCGTTTCGGGTCCGCTCACCACCAATACAGCAGCATCCTCCGGCACCTTTTCCGAGTTGACTAACAGCAGTTCGCGTACCTGATGGTTTTCCCTCTCGATTGCATCCTTGACATACGAGTAACCATTTTCTTCCTTGTTATCGATAAGCTTCTCGCCGTGCCCCGTGACAAAGTAAATAACATTAGCTGCACTCGCCGACGATGCGAAAGCTACAGCAACTAATCCAAAAGCAAACACAGCGGCAAAAGTTCTAGACAGCTTCATTATTTCTTCCTAATGTGTGAGGTAGTATGTGGTGACGTTATTTAAGTCTGTTGCGTTATACATATCCTAGCATCTTCCAATATGAAATGGGTCTGAGCGGCTGAAGTTCTGAATCGGTCATTATGGAGGCTAACGTGGTCAGCATCGAAATCATTTCTCCAGCATGGGACGCACCCTAACCCGTGCCAAGCAGATGGTCAATAAGCCGAGTTATCTAGATATTTGATGAACGGCTGCAAATGGCGCGTTGCGACTATAGCAAGCAGCAATTGCTTTGCCAGAAAGCGATCTTTGGTAATACCCGTTCTGGTAAAGAATCAATGGGGCTAACGGCATCGCAATACTTTTGATTGACGTCATGCCAATACCTCGGATAATGGTTTTCCGAGGTTTTCGCCAGACATTATGAACTACCAAACCATCACACTTGATTCGCAGGCCGTAAATTTTCAGGCGCTGCCGCCGCTGTCTCTGTACATCCACATTCCGTGGTGCGTGCGCAAATGCCCGTATTGCGATTTTAATTCGCATGAGGCGCGCGGTGCGTTTCCGGAAAAAGAATACGTCGCGGCGTTGATCCGCGATCTGGAGCTGGCTTTGCCGCAGATATGGGGGCGCAAGGTCTATACAAACACTTGGGGTCAGAGTGAATTGTTTCAGCACGCTACCCCTTACGCGAATAAAAGGAATTAAAGCAGCATCGCAATACATTTGATTGACGCCATGCCAATACCTCGGATAATGGTTTTCCGGGGTTGTCGCCAGACCTTATGAACTATCAAACCATCATGCTTGATTCGCAGGCCGTAAATTTCAAGGCCTTGCCGCCGCTGTCGCTGTATATCCACATCCCGTGGTGCG
>JACREA010000174.1 GCA_016218465.1 Nitrosomonadales bacterium
GAGTTGCAGTAATGGTGTAATGATCATGTTGTTCTCCTGAAAAACAGCTAGTGGCTGGTAGCGGGTAGCTGGTCATTGTCTTCTCTATTGGCTACAAGCTACAAGCTTAAATCCCTCGCAGTAATTCGTTGATGCCAACTTTTGACAGTGTTTTGCCATCCACTTTTTTTACGATAACCGCGCAATATAAACTGTGGCTACCGTCCTTGGAAGGCTGACTACCGCTGACAACCACAGATCCTGATGGTACACGACCATAGTGTACCTCTCCGGTTTCGCGATCATATATCTTTGTACTTTGGCTGATGAATACGCCCATCGAAATCACTACGTTATCTTCCAGAATTACACCCTCCACAATTTCCGAGCGCGCGCCGATGAAGCAGTTATCGCCGATGATGGTAGGGTTGGCTTGTACCGGTTCCAGCACGCCCCCGATGCCGACGCCGCCGCTCAAATGCACATTCTTGCCGATCTGCGCGCAGGAGCCGACAGTCGCCCACGTATCCACCATGGTGCCCTCGTCGACATAGGCGCCGATATTCACGTATGAGGGCATCAAAACTACGTTTTTGGCAATGAACGCGCCTTTTCGTGCCGCCGCCGGAGGCACGATGCGGAAACCGCCTTCGCGAAAATCGTGGCTGTTGTAGTCGGCGAACTTGGAGGGTACTTTGTCGTAGTAGTTGGTAAAGCCGCCCTTGATGAAGGAGTTGTCTTCAAGGCGAAACGACAACAGTACAGCCTTCTTCAGCCATTGATGGGTCACCCATTGTCCGTCAATTTTTTCCGCGACGCGCAGTTTGCCCTGATCGAGCTGGGTAATGACATTATCGACCGCGTCCTTGAGCTGTGCATCTGCGCTACGCGGGGTGATGTCAGCGCGGCGTTCAAAACCTTGTTCGATGATTTTCTGCAATTGATCCATGATGATTTCCTGTTGAAAAATAGCTTGTGGCTGGTAGCTTGTTGCGAAACCGGTTTGGCTACTCGCTAGAGGCCGCCGGCTACCAACTTCTTGATTCTCTGCGCCGCTTCCACAGTCTCTTCCGTATTTGCAACCAGTGCGAGGCGCACAAAATTTTCGCCGGGATTTACACCTTGAGAGGTACGCGCTAAATAGCTGCCCGGCAGCACGGTTACATTATAGTCGCGATACAAGGCTTGCGCGAAGACAGTGTCGGCAATCGGCGTGCGAACCCACATATAGAAACCCGCATCCGGCATGACTACTGGCAACACCGGTTCAAGTATTTTCAGCACCCTGACGAATTTTTCCGAATACAGGCGGCGGTTTTCCGCGACATGCGTTTCATCGTTCCATGCGGCAATGCTGGCAGCTTGTATCGCCGGGTTCATTGCCGAGCCGTGATAAGTGCGATACAACGTGAATTTTTCGATCAGCCCGGCATCGCCCGCGACAAAGCCGGAGCGCATTCCGGGCAGATTGGAGCGCTTCGATAAACTGGAGAACACCACCAGATTTTTGTAGTTGCTGCGCCCCAGTTGATGAGCGGCTTGCATCGCACCGAGCGGCGGTTCATCAAAATATATCTCAGAATAGCATTCGTCCGAAGCAATCACGAAACCGTAACGGTCGCTCATCTCGAACAGCGTTTGCCACTCGGCAAGCGGCATTACGCATCCCGTCGGGTTGCCGGGAGAGCAAACGTATATCAGTTGAGTGCGTCGCCATACTTCATCCGGAAGTTGGGCGAAGTTCAGCGCAAAGTTGTCTTTTGGCAATGTGTTAAGGAAGCAGGGCGTGGCTCCCGCCAGCAATGCCGCACCTTCGTAAATCTGGTAGAAGGGGTTGGGGCAGACGACGGCGGGATTGTTCTTGCTTCGGTCGATCATCGCCTGGGCGAAGGCGAACAATGCTTCGCGGCTGCCATTTACCGGCAATACTTGCGTCCTGGCATCCGGCTTCGGAATGCCATAGCGTGCTGCCAGCCAATTCGCGATGGAATTGCGCAGCGCGTCGCTTCCAGCTGTTGTGGGATAATTCGCCAAGCCATCCAGATTGGCGATCAGCGCATCCTTGATGAATTGCGGCGTGGAGTGTTTCGGTTCGCCGATGGACAAGCTGATAGCACGATAATCCGGGTTCGGCTGGACTTTTCGAAACAGCGCAGCGAGTTTCTGAAAGGGATAGGGTTGCAGACGATTGAGGTCGGGATTCATTCAAAATTTAGTTGGTAGCGAAAATCAGCGCGCATTATAAGGGCGCTTTGCATAATTAGGGGCTGGCCAGTGCCATCAAAACAAAATGTATTGCCGATTGCCAGCGTATTGATTGGTGCGCTGGTATGGGGACTGATGTGGTATCCGTTCCGTGTGTTGCACGATGGCGGTGTGTCCGGGCCGCTGGCGACGCTGATCACTTATCTGCTGGCGCTGCTGTGCGGCGCGTTCATGCTACCGCGCGTATGGAACGAACTACGCCAGAACAATAAAAATGGGGTTGGCTGGTGGGCGGTTGGCCTGGTGTTGAGCTCGGGCTGGTCCAACATAGGTTATGTGCTGGCGATTCTGCATGGCGAGGTGATGCGTGTAGTGTTGCTGTTCTATCTCGCGCCGCTGTGGACGATTTTATTTTCCTATTGGCTGCTGGATGAGAGGCTCAACCGCTATGGCTACCTGGTCATTGCTTTGTCCTTAGGCGGCGCTGTCGTCATGCTGTGGAAGCCGCAACTTGGCCTGCCGCTACCTAATAATCTGGCCGAATGGATCGGGCTGTCGGCGGGCATGAGTTTCGCGTTATCCAATGTGGTGTCGCGGCGTGCTGCACATTTGAGCGTAGAGGCGAAGTCATGCAGCGTGTTGCTCGGCACAGTTTTGCTGACGGTTCCGTTGTTCTGGTGGCAAGGCGGTATGTCAAATCAGTTGCTGGCGATCAATGCGCAAGCCTGGCTGCTGCTCTTTCTGCTAGGCATCGTGCTATGCGCAACCAGTTTCGCTGTGCAGTATGCCCTTGCCCATCTGCCATCCAACCGCGCCATCATCCTGTTCCTGTTCGAATTGGTAGTCGCCGCTGCTTCATCGTATTTTCTGGCCGATGAAGCAATGCGGCTGCGCGACTGGCTGGGTGCGGCGCTAATTATTTCCGCCAGTTTGCTGTCGGGAAAGCTGTATTCAGAATCAAAATAGGACGCACTTTGTGGAACGTGTCATTGTGTGCCGGATGCTCACTAATAATTTGGTTCCGATCACTTGATATTTGCCACTTTCTTATCATGCATATGGAGTAACAGCTCCTGTTTGATCTCGCGCAACTTGCCCTTGATTATTGCTTCGTTTTTGTTTCCTGTCCGCATGAGGACTCTCTGGCCGATGGAACGTTCTTCAAGATCGGGGTCGGCAAACAGGTAAAACACATTGGGCTGAACCAGTTTGACCGGTTCTTTGATGTCCGGTGCAGCCAGCAAGTTGTCAAGTGTCTCAATCAGGCGGTCATTGAAATATTTATTAGGATAACCAAGTTTTTCGTATGCCTCCTGAAACAACGGATAAAGCCGGACATAAAGCTCTACCAGTTTTTTGGCATTGACCGCATCGGCGATATTAACGTAAGGCGTGTATCTGTCTGCATTCTTGGGGCTGATGGTCAGGTTGTTTTCCTTGCCTGCAGTGACAAACTTGCCCGCTGGCCGTTCGAGGGGCATCACGCTCATCGGCAAGCGCCTGCTTGGCAGGTTGTCGATGCTGGCAACAATATTGTGGATTACTCGTTCGGTATGAAAGAGCTTCATCAGTGATTCATTGCTGATCAGTGCAGCCAAGGCCTTGATCACGAAACTGTCGCTCTCGGCCAGCGCTGGCAGCTTGAGTGGTGCAGCGGGAGTTTCGATCACCTTGCTCACCTCCGGCTTGGGCGATGGCAGCGGCGCGGGGGGCGCTTGCTCCTGCACCGGCTCCGGGGCCGGCTGGTTTTGCTGCAGGTAGAAATAGGCGAGGCCACCAAAAATGATAACTACAGAAACAGCAATCAAGATATTTTTTTTCATGAGGTAATCTTCCCTGAAGTTACTAAGCAATCGTCACAGACTTGTCCAGATACACATCCTGAATCGCATTGAGCAGCGCCACGCCGTCCCGCATCGGTTTCTGGAATGCTTTGCGCCCGGAGATCAGTCCCATACCGCCCGCGCGTTTGTTGATAACTGCGGTACGCACTGCCTGATGGAGGTCGTCCTTGCCTGACTCGCCGCCGGAATTGATCATGCCGACGCGTCCCATGTAGCAGTTCGCTACCTGATAGCGCACCAGGTCGATGGGGTGGTCTGTAGTCAGTTCGCTGTAAACCTTTGGGTGAGTCTTGCCGAATTTGATGGCGTTGTAACCGCCGTTGTTCTCTGCCATCTTTTGCTTGATGATGTCTGCGTTGATGGTTACACCGAGGTGGTTGGCCTGCCCGGTAAGGTCGGCTGCAACGTGGTAGTCCTTGTCGGCCACCTTGAACGCCGGGTTGCGCAAATAGGCCCACAGGATGGTGGCCATCCCCAGTTCATGTGCGTGTTCGAACGCATCGGATATTTCCTGAATCTGGCGGCGTGAATGTTCGGAGCCGTAAAACACCGTTGCCCCCACCGCCACCGCGCCCATATCGAACGCCTGATCAACGCTGGCAAACAGCGTCTGGTCGTATATATTGGGGTAGGTAAGTATTTCGTTGTGGTTGATCTTGACGATGAACGGAATCTTGTGCGCATATCGGCGCGCCACCGAGGACAATACGCCAAGTGTCGAGGCTACGCCATTACAGCCGCCTTCGATAGCCAGCCTGACGATGTTTTCCGGGTCGAAATAGATCGGGTTGGGCGCAAACGATGCAGCCCCGGAATGTTCCACGCCCTGATCAACCGGAAGCAGCGAGAGGTAGCCGCTGTTCGCCAGCCGGCCCTGTCCGTACAAGGCCTGCAAACTGCGCAGCACACCGACCTTGCGGTCTTTCATCGCAACCACGCGATCCACATAATCCGCGCCCGGCAAATGCAGCGATTCCTTGGGAATGCCGGTGCAACGATATCCAAGCAATTGTTGCGCTTCATCACCCAATAATTGCACGACGTTCGTCATTATCTCGCTCCTTGTGTTTGAAATGGGTTACCTATATTACTCCTGTTGCCGTATAAGAAAAGCATCATCTCACTGTGTATAATTTCACGCTGTCCCAAAACTCTCCACCACTTTTTAAATGAAACAGATCACTATTGGCACTCCGCTCACTCCTTCCGCCATCCGCATCATGCTGCTCGGCAGCGGCGAACTGGGCAAGGAAGTCATCATCGCGCTGCAACGCCTCGGCGTGGAAACCATTGCAGTGGACAGGTATGCCAATGCGCCTGGGCACCAGGTCGCACATAGCGCGCACGTCATCAATATGGCTGACGGCAAACAACTGCGTGCGTTGATCGAACAGGAAAAACCGCACATCATCGTGCCGGAGATCGAGGCTATTGCCACCGATATGCTGGAGCAAATTGAACGCGAAGGACTTGCGCGCGTCATTCCTACCGCGCGTGCCGCACGACTGACCATGAATCGCGAAGGTATCCGCCGTCTTGCAGCTGAAACGCTGGATCTGCAGGTCTCGCCTTATAGATTCGCCAATAGCCTGGAAGAAATGCGCGCTGCGATTGAGCACATCGGCTACCCGTGCATCATCAAGCCGGTGATGTCGTCATCCGGCAAGGGGCAATCGAAAGTGGACAGCGCGGATGAAGTTGAAGAGGCATGGAAATACGCCGCCAGCGGAAGCCGTGTGAACCAGGGGCGAGTTATCGTCGAGGGTTTGATCCGTTTCGATTATGAAATCACCCAGCTCACCGTGCGTGCTATCGGTGCGGGCGGCAAAATAGAAACGCATTTCTGCGAACCCATCGGTCATGTCCAGGTGCACGGCGATTATGTGGAAAGCTGGCAGCCACAAGCCATGTCGCCGCTGGCTTTGCAACGATCGAGAGACATCGCGAAGAAAGTCACCGACGACCTCGGCGGCTTGGGAGTTTTCGGTGTCGAATTATTTATCAAAGGCGAAGAAGCCTGGTTCAGCGAAGTCAGCCCGCGCCCTCACGATACCGGCATGGTGACGATGTGCAGCCAGCGCCAGAGCGAATTTGAGCTCCACGCCCGCGCCATTCTCGGCCTGCCGGTGGATGTCAGCCTGAGAGCGCCCGGCGCCAGCGCTGTGATCTACGGACAACTGGAAGAAGAGGGCATCGCCTTCGCTGGTGTGGATGAAGCGCTACGCGTTCCGCAAAGCGATGTGCGCTTGTTCGGCAAACCGGAATCCTTCGCAAGGCGCCGCATGGGCGTTGCACTGGCGAACGGCAAGGATACCGATGAGGCGCGCAGCCGTGCAAAATTGGCGGCCAGCAAGGTGATTCCCATTAAAGGGTAAAACAGATTATTCGCTCTATGCTACCGCTGACACCAGCAGTTGCACGAACAACTGGATTTTCATGCTGGTATCCGGTTTGGCAGACGTGAACTCCAGCCCTGCGAGATGGCTACCTCCGTCGTTTTTTAATTTGACGACTTTTGCATAGATGTCGGTTGCCCTGAAGTCGACCAAAGGGAGATCAAATTCAAGCTTTACATCGTCGAGAGCTTGGAGGGGATGGTCAGCTTCCAGCAGCACACCGTGATAGCCGATGTCGCGGATGGTTGCGCTGATCGCTTTCGGCATCACGATCTTGTTTTGAATGAGGTTGAAAGAGCAGGGGAGTTTGACTTCCATGCGGTGGCTCCGGCGGACTTCTTTGCGAGGCACTTCGAGATTCAGTGAGGGAATGGCATACAACTCGCGCAATTTGACCGGTTGCGTCTTGCCTTTAACGAATACTTCCATCGCCTCGCTGACGGTAACGAAGCCGCGGCAGTGGTCAAAGGTGTTCTCGCTGATCAGGACTTGGCCACGCAGGCTGAAGGCCTCGATACGCGACGCAAGGTTGACTTCGTCGCCGATCACCGTGTATTCGGAATAGAAATTTGATCCGAACTTGCCAGCCATGACGCTGCCGGTATTGATACCGATGCCCATGAACAGCTCCGGCATGCCTTCCGGGCGGTCATTACTGTTGAGTTCACCCATCGCGAGCTGCATCTCAATTGCGCAAGTCAGCGCCCGTTGCACGTCATCCGGCTGCTCGACCGGCACGCCGAACAGCACCATGATGGAATCGCCCATGAATTTGTCGATGACACCATGATGGCGGGCGACGATTTCATTCATCCGCCCCAGGCAGCGATTGAGCATCGCAATCACCATACCTGCGGGAAGTGTGGCTGTGATGGAGGTAAAACCTCTCAAGTCCGCGAGCAGGATGGTTACCTCGCGCCGCACAAAGGAATGTTCCGGGCCTGCTGAGCTGACATCTCCATCAGCCCCAAGCGCATGCTGGATGATGGATTCCATCTCCACTTCGGCGGCATGGTTGAGAGGCGCACCAATTTCGCGAGCGATCAATGCCTGCAGGTGACGCACTGCCTCTTTGCTTGGATCGTCTTTCATGTGTCGATATGAATCATGAAACAATGTAAATTCAAATGTGAATCCAATGGAATAGCAACTTCAATTCATCAGCTTTAAGTATCTTCTACATTATGTTCACTGTCAAACGAGTCTTGAAAGCCATGAAGAACATGATACTCGCTGCCAGCAATGGTCAATCCCTGAATCTGTGTAACGCGCAGAAAAGTGCGTGCCCAGCAGGAGTATTTTTCAAAAATGAACCTCAAAAATACCGTGAAATATGAAAAATAACCCCAATGGGTTATTTGGTTCACTCATTATGGGTATGGACGCTTATAAGCCGAATATTCCTATAATGCTCCCTGCTCGGTTTTTGTGCGTTTAGGAATCTGGTTTTTGCAACAACTATAACAATTTGCGGGAGAAAAAATCATGAACTTTGATAAAGAATTTGATGCCAGCGGTATGTCCTGTCCCTTGCCTATCCTGAAGACCAAAAAGGCGCTTGCCGATATGGCTTCGGGGCAGGTGCTTAAGTTGATCTCGACCGATAGCGGTTCAGTGAAGGATATGCAGGCTTTCGCCGAACAGACCGGCAATTCCCTGTTGTCTACAGACGAGGCAAACGGGAAATACACTTTTTATATGAAGAAAAAATGAGTTGTCTGTACTAAACCCAACCATACTCAAAAGGGGGAAGCATGAGCTCTAAAAAAATGGCAATCATTGCCACCAAAGGCACGCTGGATATGGCGTATCCACCATTCATCCTCGCTTCAACCGCTGCCGCTTTGGGCTTTGAAGTGCAGGTGTTCTTTACCTTCTACGGACTGCAATTGCTGCGCAAAGACCTGTCAACCGTGATGATCAGCCCGCTGGCCAACCCTGCCATGCCGATGCCGGTGCCGATGCCGGTGATGGTGCAAATGCTTCCCGGGATGGAATCCATGGCCACCATGATGATGAAGCAAAAGTTAAAAAAACATGGCGTTGCTTCGTTGCAGGAGTTGCGTGATCTGTGCCTTGAAGCTGAGGTGAAATTCATTGCCTGCCAGATGACGGTTGACCTGTTCGAATTCGACAAGAGCGAGTTTATTGACAATATTGAATACGGCGGAGCGGCTATGTTTTTGGGATTTGCCGGAGATACTGATATTTGTTTGTTTGTTTAACCCAAATAATCCATTAGCCCGTCATTCCCGCGCAGGCGGGAATCCAGATGATTAAAAATTTCCCGCGAAGCGGGGCAGTATCGCGGTTTTGTCCGCTTCGCGGGATGCTTGTCCTTGCTGGATTCCCGCCTGCGCGGGAATGACGCGGTTTTTTGCTAATGAACTATTTGGGTTTAATAGGGCCGCTTGCTTAAAGATAATTAAGTTGCTTCAACCGTGCAGTAATCAGGGTAGGGTGTTTGTTATTTCAATCAACCAAGGGGATTATTTAACATGAAGATGAATAAAATTGTTGTTTCGTTGTTCGCCGCCGGTGTGATGGCATCGCCGCTGGCATTCGCCACCAACGGCATGAACCTTGAGGGCTATGGCCCGGTCTCAGAGGCAATGGGGGGCGCGTCCATGGCCTACGACAACGGCACCGCCGCGGTCATGAACAACCCTGCCACCCTTGGCTTGATGTCCGAAGGCAGCCGCATCGATGCCGCGCTTGGAATCCTGGGCCCAAGCATCACCTCAAAATTTACCGGGATGCCATCGGCTGATTCATCCGCAACGGCTTTCTACATGCCCGCTGTCGGTTACGCAAAAAAATCGGGCCAAATGACCTACGGCGTGGGCGTGTTTTCACAGGGCGGCATGGGCACGGAATACGCGGCAACTTCGTTCCTGGCTGCCGGTTCGGGTGAAAAGGTGCGCTCCGAAGTGGGTGTCGGACGCCTCATTGCACCGCTGGCTTATCAGATAGACGACAAAATCAATGTCGGCGGTAGCCTGGATTACGTGTGGGCCGGGATGGATCTCAAGATGGCGCTGTCGGGGCCTCAGTTCGGTGACATGGTAGCGGGGCTGGGCGGTACGCAGACATATGGCGCAGTCAGCGGTACTATGGCGAACACTTTGGTGGGCGCATTTACCGTTGCGCAGGCACCGTGCGGCGGCGTACCCTGTCTTACATCTATGAATTGGGCGAGGGTTGATTTCTCCAACAACAGCAGCTTTACCGGAAAGGCCAATGGGACAGGCCTTGCCTTCAAACTGGGCGGCACCTTCAAGGCCAACAGCCAGTTGACTCTGGGCGCGACCTACCACAGCAAGACAGCACTGGGCGACCTCACCGCCACTGGCGCCTCGATGTCAATGAACGTCGTCGGTCCGGCAACCGGCGGTGTTGCCACCACCATCCCCGTGGCCGGCAGCGTTTCAGTCCACAATTTCCAGTGGCCGCAGACTATGGCTATGGGCGCTGCCTACCAGGCCAGCGATCAGTTGCTGCTGGTTGCGGACTACAAACGCATCGGCTGGAAGCAAGTGATGAAAAATTTCAGCATGACCTTTACTGCGGACGCATCACAGAATCCGACTGCGGCAGCTTTTGGTTTGGGCGGGCAAGTTGTGGATATGACCCTGTTTCAGAACTGGGTTGACCAGAATGTATACGAACTTGGCGGCGCTTACAAAACAAGCGACGCGCTTACGCTGCGCGCCGGCCTGAACATTGCCAACAACCCTGTGCCGGACAAATACATGCACCCGCTGTTCCCGGCAATCGCCAAGAACCATTTGACATTGGGTGTGGGCTATGCCGTCAGCAAGGTTTCGAACGTGGACTTTGCGTACGTGTATGTGCCTAAGGTCTCGGCCACCAATGGCTCGGGCGTGACCGTTGATTTCGGCGGCTACAGCACGCAGCTTATGTACAGCTACCTGTTCTGATGTAGTTGTTGCCGAAAAGGGCAATCTCCCACTTGGCCCGCCTCACGGCGGGCTTTTGTATTCATCGCAAAATTTCCGGAGGCGCGGTAGAGGATACGCGTCGAATCAGAATTAGTCCCCGCTGACAGTGTTACGGATACGCGGTTGTCCCGGTTCTGTTTCGAATAAGTCGCGCATGGTTTTCTCCATCATGCTAACGGCCTCTGGGGCTCCGATGCTCATCATCTGGTCAATGATCCAGTTGCTGTCATTTTCACCCAAGACTTCGCGCATACAGAAGCCAAGGTAACGGGTAAACGCAAATTCAGGGCCATCGCTGCCATAACCAAACTCGGCGTATTCACCAGAGCGCTGGTTGAGCTTGTCGATGAAATGCTGCTTGTGTATCTCAAAGCCGTTGCCTGTCAATCTACTCTGGTTTTCAGCCAGTGTTTCCGCCACGCGATTTGCCAAAAAGCTGGTGAATGCAGAACGGTCTTCAGCGGGTAATTGGCGATAGGCAATGCGGTCAGCGACTTGAACCAGGAATATTAAAAACTCGGTGAGGAAAGAAAAATATTGTGCGCCGATTTCTATTTCAAAATTGGCTTTGCGGGTGTTTTTGAGTGCGTTGTCTCCGATGCGCCATATGACAAAAGCCAGCGCACCCGCAATTTCCTGAGGCGTTCTCTTGTGCCCACTCTTAAACCAGTGGCTTTTGATCCTCATGGCTTTTGCTGCACAAATCTGGCGACCGTCACAAGTTCAATCATCCTTTTTGCAGGAAAAATTCATACTCGCCTGCGGATACTTCAATTGTGTCGAGGATTTTTATGCCGGTCATGCTGGCCCAGCCAATGATATCGGAGCGTATCCCCGGGCAGTTGCTGACAAGCTTGAGTATCTCGCCTGGGTTCATGCCGTTAAGCAGTTTTTTGGCCTCAACAATTGGTCCGGGGCATACTACACCGCGAATATCCAGAATTACATTCGCTTTGCGCGCCGTCCCCTGGCCTTTCATAATGTAATAGCCAGTGCCGCCATCCGGCATTGCCTCTGTTCCCATTACATTGTTGCGAGTCTGTTCAGCCCATGCGAACAGGTCGTCCCTGGTGCCCGGGCAATCAGAGATCAACAATAGTACTTGTTCGTTTTTCAGATCGTCGACTACACGCTTAGCCCCGAGCAGCGGAGCGGGGCAGGTCAGGCCGCGCATATCCAGTTTGATATTGGCGTGCAAATTTTGAGTGTTCATTTTAGATGTCCTGTTGGTTGCCGAACTGTCGTTGTTCAATATCCGCCCTTGCCATAAGGCTGGGGTAACCCGGCAATTTTAGCGCCTTGTTTTGCCGGGCCGGTTGGAAATAAATCATACAGGGATTTGCTGTCTGCCTCCGGCCAGAACTCCTGCACATCTTTCAGCATATTGCGAAAGTTGGGTGTGTGGCCATGTTCCCGATATTGATCGCGCATGTAATTGATTACCTGCCAATGCTTGGGCGTCAGCTCGATGTTTTCCGCCGCTGCTATTACGCTTACTACTTCCTCGCTGTAATCTGGCTCCAGCAAGTAGCCATCCGCATCGGTTTCAAGTTCATTATTTGCAACTATGTATCCCATGATTATCCTCCGTTAATTATTACGCCTCATTCAAGCCGGAGATGACTTTGTGAGGCAAAAATATTCCACATCCGAATTGGCGATATTCTCCCATACCTGCATATTGCAATTGCAGGGATCCTTCCGGTTTCAGATCATGTATTACCAAACTAAAGCCATGAATCGTATGCTGGTCGCCTGCAAGGGTGCGGCGTTTTCCGCAGATCAGTTTGGCCGAAATTTTCATTTCACTTAACTGAGCCCTGATGTTGTCCATGAATATCGCTTCGTCGCTTGCGCCTGTTACCAGTTGTGCATGTATGGTGGAATGGGGTTGGATCGTACGGGTCCTGCCTGTTCCTAACTGCAACTGGCTTGAGCCAATCTGCATAGTGCTTCCGTTCAGAAGTGATGCTGCGCCAATCAATGTCGCCGGCAGCCGCAGCACCAGCTTGGCGCGGTTGGGAAGAAGCAAACCTTCGTTGCTTTCCGATGTACGCAATGGCAGTACCCCTACCTGCTTTTCTTCAGCAAGTTGTGGAGCATGGCGCACAATTTCTGCCCACAACGCAAATGGATATGTAGTGGGAAGTGTTCCGCTGCCAAGATCGAACACCACGTCGATCATCTCCGGGGTTCCATTAACCATTGGCTGACTGCACTTGAGAATCTGCCCAATGTTGCATGGTATTCGCCCATTGTTGAGCAGTAGCAGGATCGATATCGAAGATCGTAAAGCGTTTGCCCTCGCGAATCCGGATGCGTAGCAAGCTCATTCCGCCTTCGACGTGGTCGATCTGGTGCAATTCAATTTCCTGGCTACCCAAAGGAACTTTGATTTTTAATAATTCACGGGTTTTTGCCAATTTGTTTCTCCCGGTTGGTTACATTGCTTTGTCCATGAGGGATATTCTGCACGAGATTCTCGAAGGTTTTAAGTTTATCGCTAATGCTCTCAGTATTGAAATACTACTCGAGGAAGGTAAAACACTACTCTTTAGGGTTATAGAAAATAGCCGCTAAGGGTGATGGAA
>JACREA010000175.1 GCA_016218465.1 Nitrosomonadales bacterium
ATGCCATCAATCTCCATCGACTACGGCGTGCTGGAAAAGTCCGATCGTGTCTCGCTCATCCCCTGCGAAATCGGCTGGAACGACGTCGGCAGCTGGCAGGCGGTGCATGAAATTTCTGCCAAGGACGAAAATGGCAATACCCTGCAAGGCAACGTCATAGCAGTGGATTGCAAAAACAGCCTTATCCGCGCCGAGAAAAGGCTGGTCGCCGCCATCGGTGTAGAAGATTTATGCATCATCGAGACGTCCGATGCGGTGCTGATCTCGAAGAGCGGCCAGACCCAGCGCGTGCGCGAGGTGGTGGACACGCTGCACGAGAAGGGTGCGACCGAGCATATCTACCATACCAAAGTGAATCGCCCTTGGGGCAACTACACCGTGCTGGAAGAAGACCCGGAAGGATTCAAACTCAAGCGTATCGAAGTCGCGCCGGGCGCCAGGCTCAGCCTGCAAAGCCATGCGCAACGTTCCGAGCATAGGGTGGTGGTCTCCGGTACGGCCACCGTCACCAACGGCAATGCAGTAATTACTGTACAGAAAAATCAGAGCACCTATATACCGATAGGCGCGAAGCATCGCTTGGAAAATCTGGGCGATGAACCGTTACATATCGTTGAAATTCAGGTTGGCGGCTACTTGGGCGAAGACGACATACAACGTTATGAAGATCATTACGGCAGATAACAATCAATTAAGCATTAAGGAACTATTGAAATGAGCCAAAAGAAAAAAGTCGCATTGATCACAGGCATTACCGGCCAAGACGGAGCCTATCTGGCCGAGCTATTGCTGAAGAAGGGCTATATGGTGCATGGCGTAAAGCGCCGCTCGTCGCTGTTCAACACTGATCGCATCGATCATTTGTATCAAGATCCGCATGTCGACAATGCCATGTTCAAACTCCACTACGGCTACCTGACCGACTCTACCAACCTGATCCGCATCATCCAGCAAGTGCAACCGGACGAGATATACAACCTCGCCGCGATGAGCCATGTCGCCGTGTCGTTTGAGACACCGGAATACACTGCCAATGCCGATGGCATCGGCACCCTGCGTATCCTCGAAGCCATCCGCATCCTGGGCCTCGAGAAAAAGACCCGTTTCTACCAGGCATCCACCTCCGAACTTTATGGATTGGTGCAGGAAACCCCGCAAAAAGAAACCACCCCGTTCTATCCGCGCAGCCCCTACGCCGTAGCCAAGATGTACGCCTACTGGATCACCGTCAACTACCGCGAAGCCTATGGCATCTATGCCTGCAACGGTATCCTGTTTAACCACGAAAGCCCAATCCGTGGCGAAACCTTCGTCACCCGCAAGATCACCCGCGCGCTGGCGCGCATCAAACTCGGTCTGCAAGACTGCCTGTATCTCGGCAATATGGATTCCCTGCGTGACTGGGGCCACGCCAAAGACTATGTCGAAATGCAATGGTTGATGCTGCAACAAGACCACCCTGAAGACTTCGTCATTGCCACAGGCGTTCAATACAGCGTACGTGACTTCGTCAATGTTGCCGCTAAGGAACTCGGCATGAACATTCGTTGGGAAGGTGCCGGCGTTGACGAGAAGGGCTACCTGCTCCCCTCCCCCGCTTGCGGGGGAGGGGTTGGGGGAGAGGGGTGCGGCAATGGCAAATGCATCGTTCAAGTCGATCCGCGCTACTTCCGCCCCACCGAAGTCGAAACATTGTTGGGCGATGCCAGCAAAGCTAAAAACAAACTTGGCTGGATACCCAAGATCAGCTTTAATGAACTGGTGAGTGAGATGGTGCGCGAAGATCTCAAGAGTGCAGAACGCGACGAGCTGGTGAAGAAGCACGGTTACAAAGCTATGGATTACCACGAGTGATGTTGTAGGTCGGACTGTGTCAACTTTGCATGAGCGAAGCGAAGTGGCAAATTGCCTGTCTTTGTTATTAATCCGACAAACGAACATGCAGGGATAAATCCCGGCTTACAGGGGGATGTGTAAGTCAGGTCTTGGTCCGATGAAATATGGAAGTGCTGAAATGAGCGATATTGTTAAGATTGAAAACCTGAAAGACATGATCATCGAGATCAGAGAACATAATGTTCTGCTTGATAGCGATGTAGCCCACCTTTATGGAGTTGAAACCAAGCGTATCAATGAGGCGGTAAAAAACAATCCTGACAAATTCCCGCAAGACTACATGTTCGAAATCAGCAAGGACGAGTTTGCCGATTTGCGGTCGAAAATTTCGACCACAAAATTTGCCAAGACGAGGGTCGCTCCGAAGGCATTTACTGAAAAAGGCCTATACATGCTTGCTACCATTTTGCGAAGCAAGCAGGCCGTAGAAGCCACCTTTGTCATCATCGAAACTTTCACCAAGATTCGCGAACTATCAAGAAGTGTAAAAGAGCTCTCGACCATACAAGACAAATCACAGCAAAAAGCACTGATGAAACGTAGCGGTGAATTGATCGCCGAAATTCTGGATGGCGATTTACAAACCAGTGATGCAGAAACATCCATTGAGCTGAACTTTGCAGTCCTAAAGTTTAAGCACACCATAAAAAAGAGCCACAAGAAATGAATCACAGCTCTAAAATTTACGTTGCCGGCCATCGCGGCCTGGTTGGCTCGGCCCTGATGCGGCAACTGCAAGCGAAGGGTTACAGCAACCTCGTTACGCGCACCCATGCCGAGCTGGATCTGACTAACCAGGCCGACGTGCGCGATTTCTTTGCTGCAGAAAAGCCCGAGTACGTCCTGCTGGCCGCGGCCAAGGTGGGCGGCATCCACGCCAACAACATCTATCCGGCGGAATTCATCCAGCAGAACCTGGCAATCCAGACCAACGTCATTCACGAAGCCTGGCGCAACAACGTCAGGCGGCTGCTGTTCCTCGGTTCGTCTTGCATCTACCCGAAGGATTGTCCTCAGCCGATCAAGGAAGAATACCTGCTCACCGGCCCGCTGGAACCGACCAACCGGCCTTATGCGCTGGCCAAGATCGCAGGCATTGAGATGTGCTGGTCATACAACCGCCAGTACGGTACCAAATACATCGCCGCCATGCCGACCAACCTTTATGGGCCGGGTGATAATTACGACCTGAACAACTCCCATGTATTGCCGGCACTGATTCGCAAGATGCACGAAGCCAAACAGCGTGGCGACAAGGAAGTAGTGGTGTGGGGCACCGGTACACCGCGCCGCGAGTTCCTGTACAGCGACGACATGGCGGAGGCATGCATCTACTTATTGGAACAGGACGAGCTGCTGCAAACGCTGTTTAACGACAAACAGCCGCCGCTGGTGAACGTGGGTAGCGGGGAAGATCTGACCATCCATGAGTTGGCAGAGCTGGTCAAAGAAAAGGTCGGTTTTGCGGGCAATCTTGCTTTCGATACATCCAAACCTGACGGAACGATAAGGAAGCTGATGGATGTGAGCAAGCTAAGCCAAATGGGCTGGAAGGCGACAACTTTACTGCGGGACGGTTTGCTGATGGCCTATGCAGATTGCCGACAGCAAATCTCTACAGCAAGGTTACAGTAGTATTTTTAATTCGGAGAAAATATAAATGACTCAACCCACCATCGCCATCGTCGGCCTCGGCTATGTCGGCCTTCCACTCGCAGTGGAATTCGGCAAGCAATACAAAACCATCGGCTACGACCTTTCCGAAGCCAAGATCGCCAGTTACAAGAACTATTGTGATCCCACAGGCGAAGTCAGCACGGAAGACCTGAAGGCTGCAACCTTGCTTACCGTCTCTACCGACCCTGCCAGCCTTGGCAAGGCTGACATGATAATTGTCGCCGTACCCACCCCCGTTGACGATGCACATATTCCTGACTTCTCTCCATTGGTGGGATCCAGCACCACTGTGGGCAAGTACATGAAGAAAGGCGCCATTGTGGTATATGAATCTACCGTCTACCCTGGCGCTACCGAAGAGGTATGCATCCCCCTTCTGGAGAAACATTCCGGCATGAAATGGAAGCAAGGCTTCCACGTGGGCTACTCCCCCGAGCGGGTCAACCCAGGCGACAAAGAACGCACCATCACCAAGATCGTCAAAGTCGTCTCCGGCGATAATGAAGCTACCCTCAAGACCGTGGGTGATCTCTACGCCTCGGTCATCACCGCCGGCGTGCACCGGGCATCCTCCATCAAGGTGGCAGAGGCTGCCAAGGTCATTGAGAACACCCAGCGCGACCTCAACATCGCCTTGATGAATGAACTGGCACTGATCTTCGACAAGATCGGTATCGACACGCTGGAAGTCTTGCAGGCGGCCGGAACCAAGTGGAACTTCCTGCCCTTCCGCCCCGGCTTGGTGGGCGGCCACTTCATTGGTGTTGATCCCTATTATCTCACCCACAAGGCCGAGATGCTTGGTTATCACCCGCAGGTCATTCTTGCCGGACGTCGCATCAACGATGGGATGGCTGCTTATGTTGCCCAGCAGACCATCAAGCAAATGATTCACAACGGCGGCAACGTCAAGGGCGCCAAGGTCATCGTTCTGGGACTCACTTTCAAGGAAAACTGCCCGGATCTGCGCAACTCCAAAGTGGCGGACGTAGTGAAGGAATTGCAGGATTTCGGCTGCGAGGTTAGCGTACACGACCCCATCGCTGACTCGGCGGAGGCTGTACACGAATACGGTATCAACCTGACACCTTGGGAGAAGTTGCCCGAACAGGCCGATGCCATTGTCGCAGCGGTTTCGCACACCGAATACACCAGTCAACCGGTATTTCAATTATTGGCCAAGTTGAAATCCGGCGGGGTCTTCATCGATATCAAGTCGGTCTATCAGCAAGAATTGATCGAGGCGGCAGGATACAAACTGTGGCGGTTGTAACGAGTGTTATTGCAAGTCATGTAAAAGCGAGCCAGGCTCGCGATTAGTTGACATGTCGCGAGCATGGTAAAAAAATGAGCGGGTGCATTGAAGTCGAAGTTTTCGACTTCAATGCAGGAATGAAATATGATGCAACAAAGGTGAAATACAGGGGAATCCATCATGCAAATACTAGTTGAAGTTCCAGCCAGCCTGCCTGACGCAATTCAGTGCACGCCGCAACAGTTTATCCAAGAGGCGAAGTTGGCAATGGGCATCAAGCTATTTGAAATGAAGCGTCTATCATCGGGTATGGCCGCATCGCTTGTCGGAATGAGTCGAGTGCAATTTCTTGGGGAATTGCATCGGTATGGCGTTGCCGTGATTAATCTTGATGATGACGAAATTGCAGAGGACATCACCAATGCCTGATAGAAGCAAGATCATTGTCACTAACACTACACCGCTCATCGCACTAACCGCAGCAACTGGAAACCTTGACATACTTCGCCAGCTGTATACGCGCGTGGTCGTCCCTTATGAGGTTGCAGCAGAAATCAAGGCTGGTGGAAAAGAAGCCTTTGGCCTGGATGTGTTTGAACAGACATCGTGGTTGGAGATCAGACACAGTCCGGTGGAGTTGCCTCCCTATCTGCAAAATTCGCTTGATCGAGGCGAAGCTTCAGTCATACAAACCGCATTACAAGAAGGAATTGAGCTGGTTTGTATTGATGAAGTAGCAGGTCGAAGAATCACGACTTTCCAAACTAAGACTCACCGGCTCGATTGGCATCCTGCTGAAAGCCAAGTCTATGGGATACCAGCTTTCAATTCCAGACGCATTAAACAGGATGCGTGCCCGTGGCATCTGGCTTAGCGAAGGAGTTGTTCGTTTTGCGTTAGAGCGCAGTCAGCAACAGCAAACAAACAAGAAACAGAAGGGAACCTCGAAAAACCCGTCATTCCGGCGAAGGCCGGAATCCAGCCTGTTAATTTAACTGGACACCGGCCTTCGTTGTTGTGACGAAATAAAGATTTTTCGAGGCACCCTGAAATATTAAAGGGGTCGTATCGACCCCTTTAAATAGCGAGGCTGGCAAGAGTGAAACAACCGCCTTAGGCCAAAGATGTAATTTTTTTAAAAATGTGTCTGAAATTGGAACAACAGAAATAATGACCCAACCCTCACAATACGACCAACTCAAAACCCGCCTTGCCGCCAAACCACACGCCTGGCTCATCACCGGCGTAGCCGGCTTTATCGGCAGCAATCTGCTGGAAACCCTGCTAAAGCTCAATCAAAGAGTGGTGGGGCTGGATAATTTTGCTACCGGACACCAGCACAATCTGGATGAAGTCCAATCATTGGTATCCGCCGAGCAATGGACAAACTTCAACTTCATCCAAGGCGACATCCGCAACCTGGATGACTGCCGCCGCGCAATGCACTTCACACCACCCCACAAAAATAGCTCCCCTCGCCCGCAGACGGGAGAGGGGCTGGGGGAGAGGGGTGTTCTGGGAGGGGGCGATACTCAGTCCTCAGTCCCCAGTCCCCAGTCCTATGCTGTCGACTTCGTTCTCCACCAAGCCGCTCTGGGCAGCGTCCCGCGCTCGGTCGAAAACCCCATCGCCACCAACGAAACCAACATTACCGGTTTCCTCAACATGCTGGTTGCTGCGCGCGATGCCAAAGTGAAACGCTTCGTCTATGCCGCCTCCAGCTCCACCTATGGTGACCATCCCGGCTTGCCCAAAGTGGAAGACAAGATCGGCAAGCCGTTGTCACCTTACGCCGTAACCAAATACGTCAACGAACTCTATGCCGACGTATTTGCACGCACCTATGGCTTCAACACCATCGGCCTGCGTTACTTCAACGTCTTTGGCCCGCGCCAAGACCCCAATGGCGCCTATGCTGCCGTCATCCCAAAGTGGATCGCCAGCATGATCAAAGGTGAGCCGGTGTATATCAACGGCGATGGAGAAACCAGCCGCGATTTTTGTTTCATCGAAAACGTGCGGCAGATTAACCTGCTGGCCACCACAGTAAGATCCCCTCGCCCGCAAGCGGGCGAGGGGCTAGGGGAGAGCGTGGAGGGAGACCCAACCAACCAGGTCTATAACGTCGCCGTCGGCGACCGCACAACGTTGAATCAGCTTTACGAACAACTGCGTCTCAATCTGCTGACCAGCTATCCCCACTTGCAAGATGCAAAACCTGTGTATCGCGATTTCCGTGCAGGCGATGTGCGCCACTCGCTCGCCGACATCAGCAAAGCCGCTACATTATTGGGCTATCAGCCTACTCACCGCATCGGTGAGGGGCTAAAGGTAGCGATGGAGTGGTATGTGCAGCACCTTACACAGCGAGGAAAAGCATGAGCAAACCTATCTATGTTACGCAGCCCTATTTACCTCCGCTTGAAGAGTTTATCCCTTATCTGCAAAAGATCTGGGATAACAAGATACTGACCAACGGTGGGCCGTTCCATCAGCAATTAGAACAAGCGCTATGTGAGCATCTTGGGATTGAACACATCGCCTTGTTCACCAACGGCACCATCGCTCTGGTGACCGCACTGCAAGCGCTGCGTGTCACTGGCGAAGTCATCACCACCCCTTATTCTTTCGTTGCAACCTCCCATTCATTGCTGTGGAACGGCATCAAGCCGGTGTTCGTGGACGTCGACCCGAACACACTCAACCTCGATCCGGCGAAGATCGAAGCGGCGATCACCCCGCAAACTACCGCCATCATGCCGGTGCATTGCTACGGACATCCATGCGACGTTGAGGCTATTCAGAAGATCGCCGA
>JACREA010000025.1 GCA_016218465.1 Nitrosomonadales bacterium
ATTGCCTGGCACATTTCCGAGCTGCTCAAAGCCAAACGCGGCCTGAAGAACAAGGATATGCAACGCGTGGTGTTCTACGAGATCACCCAGTCGGCGGTGCGCGAAGCGGTCGCCCATCCTCGCGAAATCTCGCAGCCGCTGGTAAATGCGCAGCAGGCGCGGCGTGCGCTTGACTATCTGGTCGGATTCAACCTGTCGCCGCTGTTGTGGCGCAAGATACGCACCGGTTTATCGGCAGGGCGCGTACAAAGCCCAGCGCTGCGCATGATCGTCGAACGCGAGCTGCAGATCGAAGCGTTCAAGAGCCAGGAATACTGGACCGTGCATCTGGATACCAACAAGGATCACCTGCCGTTTACAGCAAAACTTTTCCAGTATCAGGGCAAGAAGCTTGAGCAGCTCAGCATCGGCAGCCAGGCCGAATACGATGCGATTCACGCCAAACTCAGCGATGCAAAGCTGCCACCCAAGGTTGTGCGCGTCGAGAAAAAAGCCAAGCAGCGCTATGCCGCTGCGCCGTTCACCACCTCCACGCTGCAACAGGAAGCCGTGCGCAAGCTGGGCATGACCGCCGACCGCACGATGCGCACCGCGCAATCGCTGTATGAAGGCGTGGACATCGGCGGCCAAACCGTCGGCCTGATTTCATACATGCGTACCGACTCGGTATCGCTGGCAAAAGAGGCGGTGCAGGAGATACGCGATTACATCAAGGATAATTTTTCATCGGAATATCTGCCGTCGACGCAACCAACCTACAAGAGCAAGACCAAGAACGCGCAGGAGTCGCATGAAGCGATCCGCCCGACCTCGATCCTGCGCACCCCGGACAGCCTGCGCGACCACCTGACCGCCGATCAGGCGCGGCTTTACGAAATGATCTGGAAGCGCACGCTGGCATGCCAGATGGCGCCTGCGCGTTTCGACACCGTGAGCGTGGATATCCGTTTGGGCGGCGATACCACGCTGTTCCGCGCCAACGGCCAGGTACTGGTATTCCCCGGCTTTATCGGCGTATATATGGAAGACGTGGACGACGCTACTGAAGAAGAAGGCGGCAAATTGCCGCCGCTGGCCGAGGGCGATGTACTGCCGATCGATAAATTATATGGCGAACAGCACTTCACCCAGCCCCCTCCGCGTTATTCGGAAGCCAGCCTGGTCAAGTCGCTGGAAGAGTACGGCATCGGCCGCCCCTCTACCTACGCCACCATCATCTCCACGCTGCAAGCCCGTGAATACGCCATTCTGGACAAGAAACGCTTCTTGCCTACCGATGTCGGACGCGTGGTCAACAAGTTCCTCACCGAGCACTTCACCCGCTATGTGGATTACGGCTTCACCGCCCACCTCGAAGACGAACTGGACGAAGTGTCCGAAGGCAAACGCGACTGGATCGGCGTGATGGATGAATTCTGGAAAGGTTTTTCCAAACTCATTAAGGAAAAAGCCAGCATCGAACGTCCGGTTGAGCTGATTGATGAAGCGTGCCCGGATTGCGGCAAACCGCTTGCCAAAAAACTCAGCAAATACGGCAGCTTCATTAGTTGTACCAACTATCCCGAGTGCAAATATAAGCGCAGCCTCAGCGGTGAATCGCAGGACGATGCTTCGGCAAGGGTGGAACTGGGCGCGTATCCCGGCACCGGGCAAATCGTGCTGTTGCTGCGCGGCCCGTACGGCCACTATGTACAGCTGGGTGAGGTGAACAAGGAAGAAAAAACCAAACCCAAGCGCGTCTCCTGGCCCAAGGAAATGCCGATCGAACAGGCCGATCTGGCGGGTGCGCTGAAGCTGCTGGCGCTGCCGCGCGAACTCGGCGCACATCCCGATACCAGCAAAAAAGTCATCGTCAACATCGGCCGCTTCGGCCCCTATATCGGCCATGACGGCAAATTCAAATCCATCCCGCGCACCGACAGCATTTTCGACATCATCCTGGATCGCGCGGTGGAATTGCTGTCACAGGCACGTGATGGCAGCACCGTATTGCGCGTGTTAGGCGATCACCCGGACGACAAAACAAGTATTGAAGTCTGCAGCGGGCGTTATGGCCCTTATGTCCGCCACGGCAAGATTAACGCCACCCTGCCCAAGGACGTTTCGCCGGATGACATCACGATGGAAGAAGCACTGGAACTGATTGCAGCCAAGGCGGCAAAAGGCGGAGGGAAAGCCGGAAAGCCGGGCGCCAAAAAACCGGCCACCAAGACTACTAAAGCCAAAACCGAAAAGGCGACCAAGGCAAAGAAGAAGCCTACGGCCTCCAAACCAAAAACAGCCGTTAAGGCGACGAAGGCTGCTGCTGAAAAGTCGGCTAAGCCAGCCGCCAAAAAAACCGCTGCAAAAAAACCTGCCGCAAAGAAATCACCGAAGAGCAAGGCTTAGTTTCTAGAGTCATAAACCTTGCCCGCTTTATCGCACTAATTCGCCGCTTTAAGCTGCCATGCCGCGTGGCAGCCAACGCATTTCGTTAAAGTGTTTGATGCCATTTTCAGCAGCTCCGGTACAGGTTTACCGCTTTCCGCCGCCTTGGCGATTTCGTCCATATCACTGTGAACACTCAGGCCAAGCTGTTTAAACTCAATCGGAAGTTTTGCCATCAGTGCCGGATTGACATCCGCCGCTGCAGCCATGCCCGCACTGCTTGCTGCCTTGGCGATGCGCTGCATATCGCCCTGATTGGCTCCCTCCAGAATCCCTTGCGTTGATGCTAACAGTCCGCGCATTTCAGACAATATCAGATCACGCTCACTGGCTTGCAACACCACTGCTGTTCTACCATCGGTTCCCGCAGTGGTGTTCCCGCGTATGAAGAACCAGGCAAATACTGCAACGGTGGCAATCCAGAGCAGCAGGGCGATTTGAGCAAGCTTGTTTGACTTCATTTTAAAATCCTCGCGTTGATTATGGGGGATGCAAGATAGAAATATTTCGCTCTGCTGTCTGTGCTAATAATCACATAAGCAAATCAATGCGCCTCATCCCAGTTCCCGCCCTCGCCCAGCCCCACCTCCAGTGGAACTTTCAGTTCGGCAACATGGCACATCAGATCGTGCAACTTTTCCTTCACGAGATGTAATTCGGCCTCCGGCGCTTCCAGCACCAGCTCATCGTGCACCTGCATGATGAGCCGCGTTTGCAGTTTTTCCTGTTCCAGCCAGTGCTGCACTTTGATCATCGCGAGCTTGATCAGGTCGGCGGCGGTG